>JBDTTM010000238.1:0-6727 GCA_039930605.1 Bacteroidota bacterium | reverse complement strand
CCTCCGGTTTCTTAAAAAGCTCATTCCATTTATCAAAGTCGCGGGTATAGAGAATGCCGGCTCCGGTTTCCGTGAGTTGTCCTTCCACTACACCCTCATATTCAGTCTGGCGAAAACCTTTCAGGCGGTATCTGCCATCTTCTGTTAATTTATATTCAACGAGAATGTCTCCCGTCAATTCACTTGCATTATTCTGCCTGGTGCGTTCACCTTCTACATCCACGCTGCCACCCACTTGCACACTGAAACGTGGATTAAACTGTTTTTTTAAACCGATCTCTACCTCGGTTCTTCCTTCGCTTTGCCCTGAGGTAAAATCATCGTAGCTCTGCACATCGAAATTAAGTTCCACGCCTTTTATATATTGCTCACTCATTTTATTAAGTTGCTGAGAAAGAAAACGACTCACACTCTGACGCGCAACACCTTCAGCACCACTGTTCCCCCCTGCACTGGCAAGTGGATCTTCCTGGATAAACCTGTTCAGGACCAGCAATGCAAACACCTGTTTATTTAATTCACTTTCATCGGCATTCAACAAATTTAATTTCGCATACACCGCTCCACCCAACGCACCGCGGCTTTCAGGAGGCAACTGGATTTCAAAGCTGATGTCAGGCTTCAGCAATTGACCCTTTAATTTTAGAATTACCTGGAATGGAAGACGTTCCTTGTAGGAGTTTTGTTGCGCAACACTCAAACTACTGATCTCATTTGCAACCAGGTCTATCGCTGATGTTCGTACAGTATAGATGGCGCGCATATCAATATCTGCATCCAGTGGATCTCCATTCCAGGTGATCGTTCCGCCTTTTTCAATCACGAATTTTTTCTTTACAAGATCTTCCAGCGATACCAGGTAGCTTCCATCATACAATTCATAACGTCCTGTCAGGCTGATCTTGCCGCTGGGATCAAGTGCAAAACTGAGTGCTGCATCACCCTTTACTACAAGAGAATCTCCTGAGGTTGGATCAATGAGCAGTTTGAGCGTTGCATTTTTATCTACACGAATGTCACTTACAAGATCAATGTTTTTGAAATCTGATTTTTGCGATTGACTCCTTTCTTTTTTGGTAAGAATGGGATCAAGTCGGGCATTCGTGAATTCAACAACGCCTTCACCTTTATCGGCTGTCAACTTTGTTTCAGGAACGGCAAATGTGAAATAGCTGCCTTCATCCAATTTGATGTCAGCATTGATTCTTGGGAATGAAGGCGTGCCGGTTAGTTTTATTTTACTGTCTATGATGAGTGTGCCATAATAAAGCTGCTTGCTTTCAGCAGTCGAGTTGATCGCAAGAAAATGATCTGTGACAATATCCAGGTTGAAAGCAGGATTGGAGAGATCATTCGTAGCTATACTTCCGTTGATACGTGCTAAATGATCGCGCTTATCCCTGATAGTAAATGAAGAAAATTCGATGGCAGAATTTGTGAATGAAATAGTTTCATTGGAAAGCCTCAGTGGGTTGTTGATAGCTACAGGAGTTGTGGTTACATCAACGAAATGAAGCTGCCCATTTAACTTTGGCAGCGAGAAGGAACCACGGCACTCAATCTCTCCGGTTATTTTTCCGGAAGAGTTTTGCAATTGTCCGAAACTAAAACCTTCAATGCTTTCCATATTGATACTTTGAACAGCAAGCTTGAGATTCAGCACCTCTTCCTTTTGCTTTGGCGAAATGTTTCCCGTTACACTCAGGTTATTTCCATTACCTGAAAGCTTCATGTTTAAATCAATCACCGATGAAGAAGAATTCCGTGCCGATAAACTGATGTCGCCTATGTGGCGCGAACGGATAACAAGGTTGTTCAGTTGAAGATCCGAAACAAATGCTCCTTGCTGCATCATCGTAAAATTTCCATTCAGCCTGCCCTCTGCAATGGCAGTGTCCTTCTGAATTATCTTTGAAATATTGAGCAACTCAAAATCCTTGAATGCTATTTCCATTTTAGAACTATCCTTCGAGTTTATTGCAATACGCTCATTTTCTTTTCCCAGCACAAAATCAATCACCGGGGAAGCATTTTTTGAGAGGATAATTTGATTTGCTTCAGGCACATTCCACTTTTCTCCGCCAAGTGTCACATCTTTTGAAAAGTGAATTTTGTAGTCCCCTTTCTGATCTGCGGTAATCTCTGCACCCAGCTTTAATTTCCTGTTTTTTTCATCCTTCCCGATATTCAATCCGAGGGCAATAAGATTATCTTTCACAGTTCCACTCAAATCAAATTTTTCAAGCATAACCTGACTGTTGGATATTTCATTGGCATAAACGGAATAACCCAGTTTTGCGGAATCAGATTTAACCTGAATGGCCGCATCCTGGATCATAATCCCGCCATAATTCAGTTTAAAAATGGTTGCCTTCACATCTAATACCTGTCTTGATGCATCAAACGAACCTTCGATTATTCCGGGTTCGAATTCTGTAAGAGAAGGAAGAAATACATCTGAAATTATTGGATGATTGTGCAATTCGATCTTAAAAGAAAAATTATTCTTCTCAGTAATTACAGGCAATGAATCACGCATCTTGAAATATTGATTCAGGTGATTGGTTACTTCTGCTACCAGCTTGCCCGGAGCTACTGAACCATTGAATTTTATCCCAATGATGGCACTGCTTACACTCAGCTCACTTCTTCCTTTTTCATTGATAGAAGCGAAGAGCAAAGAGTCAAGCGTATATGTTTTCTCTCCTTTTATTAATATAATTTTAGAGATACCTGCTTTCCCATTCAGGTTGTCAATATCAGACCCTTTCAGATCTGCTTCTACGTTGGCAGCAATTCGAATATCATCCTGCATGAAATTCAATTTCTGCAGGTTCGCTCCTTTAAGATCAAGATTGAATTTGTATTGCTCCTCCCCTTTTTTAAAACCCACCATTCCATCGAATGCAAGTGAAAGATTGGAATCGTTGAGATTTATCTTTCCTGCAAATTGCTGGTCAGAAATTTTTCCATCAAGATGCAGATCTTTATATGCGTATTTATTCAGTTCAATAGACGCGACCTTCAATTCAATCGCAGCATTTGCGCTCTCCTTTTTAAAGCCGCTACCCTTTACATGTGTAGAGAGCGTAACCGGCCCAAGTACTTTTTCATTCTTCAACAACTTTCCTAAATTGAAATCATCAATATTGACGGTTGCTTCATACTTTTCCTGTGGCGCCATTTTTATAGCCGCATTTACATTGCCCAAAGAAGACCTAAGCGCCAAATCTGAATCAAACTGTTTGATAGTACCTTTAAAACTCCCATTTATGGAAACTTCTGAAGGCACCTGGATAGTTGATGGGATCAATGTTGCGGGGATATTCTCAGTCAAATCTACTTCTGTGGTTTGCAATTTCAGTTCCGGTATCGAAAAAAATGCAGCGTCCATGTTTGGCAAACCTGTAACCTGGAAGGACGTCGCTATTCGCGTAGTTTTTCCGGCCTCCACAACCAGCTTTTTACTTTTCAAATTCCTGATTTCACCGCTTATGTCACCTTCAATTGTAACAGGTGAAGAACGCTCCATAAAGAATGGTTTACCCGCAAGTTCAGGGACAAAATAAATCACATCCTGCTGATCAATGATGGATCGGGAAAAATCCCCATTCACAAAAACTTCCTGCAATGAATCCTTGAAAGCATGGAGAGAAGAATACCTACACGTTAGGTTAGAATTGATTTTTGTTTTCGGCGTTACGACAATGAGATTTTTTAATTGTGATTCCGTTGGCGTAAATAAAATTTCTGATTGGAGGTTTATCAATTTAAATCCATTTGCCTCATTAAATGATAAACTCCGTATGCTGGAATGTGTCTCGGCTTCTGCATACCGGGCTTCATCTGCAACAAGGTTAAGATTGAAAATGTGAAGGTGGTTGGCATCGAAACCATTTGCTTTTTTTACACCTGAATTATTGTCAAGCTGAAAAATAGTTCCCTCGAGTCTAATCTGTTTCACTGAAGCAACCACATTATTCTTCCTGGCTGCTTGCAAGGTACCGACATCTGGAACCTGCTTTATTCCGGTCTTCATAATGAAGGAAGTATTCCTGCTTTCAATCCTATCAACCATAAAATGATTGGTGTTGAGCTCTACATTGCTATTCTGAATAAGGAAATTGTCCGTTGTCACGGATATAAACTGACTATCCAATGTGTTGAGAAATTTAAAGTCAATCTTTTCGAGCGCCAGTTTCTTTACATCAAAAACCGGGAGTGTTCCTGTTGATTCCGCTTTTGTTGAAGTATCTTTTTTACTGATCGTAACAGCAAGTTTTGCATTCGAAAAAAGCAATTCATCAATTCCAAAATGGAGGTTTTTAAAGTTGAGATCATTCGTTTTAATTTCAAGATTTTCGAAATCTGCCCGGGCCAACAGTCCTTTGTATTTGTCATCAAACAACAAATGAATGTCATGCAACTCAACTTCTGCAATTGTGAAAGCGGCATTGCTGCTATCCTTTTTAGCTTTCACAACAGTATCTGGTTTCCCAGTTGAAAAACTATTTACAATGAAACTGAAATTAAAAAGGCTGTCATTGGCAGCCCTCTTTATGTTGGCTTTCAAATGATCAACCCTGGCATTGTTGATTGCAATATCTCCACTTACCAAAGCAATCATATCTATATCTACAGAAATTTCTCCGGCATACAAAAGAGTATCTTTCTTTTCATCGTCAAGAAATACATCTTTCAGAAAAACGGATTTTGGAAAAGAGATTCCTATCCTTCCGATACTTACCGTCGAATGCGTCTTTGAAGAAACAGAAGTTGTAATTTTATCAACCAGGTAATTCTGCACTGCAGGAATATTGATGAGCAGCACAACGACCAGGAGCAGGAATACTATTCCCGCTGCCGTCCAAGCAACTATCTTCAAAATCTTTTTAAGCACTTTGGTAAATGTAAAATAAGAAACAGTCTAAACCACCTTCGCCTTCGGTTCGGCAGATTTGCTTAACTGCTCCTTTTCAACTTCAAGTTTTTCAACGTAAACTGCATAATCATTCGGAATGATCTTATTTCCGAATGTAAATGCATAAACCTTGGTAAATTCTGCGCCAAAGTAGAGAATCAAAGCTGAGTAATATACCCAGAGCAAAATTACAATGAGAGAGCCTGCTGCTCCGTATGTAGTTGCAATAGAAGAATTACCAAGATATAATCCAATCACTGATTTGCCAAGCATAAAAAGTAATGCAGTGAAAGTAGAACCAATAAGGGCATCTTTCCAACTTACTTTTCCATCCGGCAACGTTTTAAATACAATAGCAAAGAGCAGTGTAATGATTCCAAAAAGCAGCACAAGATTCACTGCATACAATAGATATACTGACAGATGAGGAAAAATATCCTGAAGTTTGTTATTAAGAAGTTCTACAACAGCATTGAGAACAAGGGATACAAGCATTAAAAATCCAATCACAACAACCATTGAAAAAGAAATGAGCCTGTTGCGGATAAATTTTGCAAATCCCCGGTTAGGTTTTGCTTTAATACCCCAGATCCTGTTAATTGAATCCTGTATCTCAGTGAAAACACCTGATGCTCCAAACAAAAGCATGATTACACCGATGGTGGTGGCGAATACTGTATCATGCGACAGCGCAACATTTTTAATCATTTCCTGGATCTGGATTGCTGTGTCTTTCCCCACTAAATGGGAAATCTGTCCATAAATTTCCCCTTTCACCGCCTCAGCTCCGAAAAAAACCCCACAGAGCGAAATGATAATGATGAGCAAAGGCGGGAGTGAAAAAATGGTATAGTACGACAACGAAGCCCCGAATTTCAGGTCACTACCATCTGCAAACTCCATCCCTGATTTCTTAAGAAGCTGCCATAAGTTGGCGAAAAAATTTTTTTTAATTGTTTTTGGCATCCTTTTCGACCCCATAGAATCATGCCATTCCTGCAATCACGAAAAGTCAAATTTGAATAAAATTACGAATGAACCTGCCACGTCAACCTGTACCTCTATATATATCAGCATCCATCAAACTATTCTTACTTGGGCTGATAATTCTACTTCTCATCCTGGCAAAAGAGTTACTCGTCCCACTTACCATTGCGGTATTTCTGTCCTTTATCCTGCTGCCGATATCGCAAAGACTTGAACGGTATCGATTCCCAAGATCGCTGGCTGTGTTCACAAGCATTGTACTTGCTTTCGTTATCATTTCCGGTTTCATTTGGTTCCTCTATATTCAAATGCAGAGTTTCGGTGAAGATGCCGAACAACTCAAAATAAAAACTGCCGAGAAAATAAACTCATTGCAAATCTACATTCGCGAACATTTTAATATTACCAAGCGTGATCAATCAATATGGATGGATAAGAAAATTGCCGGTACCATGGAAGAAGGCGATCAATACCTGCTGACTTTTTTTTCCGTCACAGGTAGTTTTCTTACAAACCTGGCGCTCATCCCGCTGTATGTCTATTTTATTACCATGTATCGCACAAAAATAAAAACCTTCGTCAGCCTTAAAAGCAACGGCGACCATGAAAATACACTTAATATTCTTCAGTCCATTTCGCACGTAGCACAAAAATATTTAAAAGGTCTTACCATCGATCTCATCATTGTCACTGCATTGTGTTCAATCGCCTTCCTGCTTATTGGTGTAAAGCATGCTATCCTCTTCGGAATACTGGTAGCAGTTTGTAACATCATCATTCCGTACATGGGGCTGACATTCGCAAGCATCTTTCCCTTTT
>JBDTTM010000237.1:0-6735 GCA_039930605.1 Bacteroidota bacterium | reverse complement strand
GCTTCAAATAAATCTTCTCTTCTGAAGTCAGGCCAGAGTTTTTCAGTGAAGTATAATTCTGCATAAGCGAGTTGCCAGAGAAGGTAATTGCTTATTCTGTATTCCCCGCTGGTGCGTATCATCAGTTCAGGATCTGGAATTCCTTTAGTGGTGAGGTTATCCGATATCATCTGTTCATTGATATCTTCAGCCTTGAGTTCGCCAGTTTTCACTTTTTCAGCGATTATCTTTACGGCTTCGGTAATTTCCCATTTACTGCTATAACTAAGCGCAAGAATGAGACTCATGCGTTTGTTGTTTTTCGTATCTTCAATTGCTTCCATCAGCTCTGCATGGCATTTTTTGGGGAGTGTATCCAGGTTTCCAATGGCCAGCAGGCGGATGTCATTCTTATTTAAAGTCGGCCTTTCTTTGCTGATGGTATGAACGAGCAGTTCCATGAGGGCATCCACTTCTTTTTTGGGGCGGCTCCAGTTTTCAGTGCTGAAAGCATACAATGTGAGGAACTTGACTCCTATTTCGGCTGCCCCTTCTGTGGTGTCGCGAACTGCCTTCACAGCGCTCTGGTGGCCGAAGACACGCAGTTTTCCTTTTTGCTTTGCCCAACGGCCATTGCCATCCATAATTATTGCGATGTGTAACGGTATTTTGCCGGGATTTATTTGCTCTCGAACGCCCATTTTTTGAAAAGTTGCGCAAGATAGTAAAATAGGAAGATGGGGAAATTTAAGGAAGTGTGAAGGATAAATTCCCTTGTTTAAAATTAATCAAATCCTATTCGTAAATTTGGTCCTGAGCATGTAACTCCATTTCCGGCTTGCCTTTGTATATCTTAATAATGCCGGTAACACACACTTGTTTTCCCTTTAGATAAACGCCAGGTTGGTAATTAAAATTTACCAAATCATTTTTCCAGATAATACAGGAGAAGGTATTCCTGGGATATGCTGCACCGAAATTGAGCATTGTAGGTTCTCCCTTGGCTTTTGCATTGTAAAAAGTTTCCATGATTTCCCCGCAGAGGGTTACTTTTTCTCCTTCATGGTCTTTAGCTTCTGCAACAGTGATTTCCGGCACCGGTTTTTGTGCACCGGCGGCCGTTACAATCAGAAAAAGAGCAACAAACAATAACCTGGAATACATAGGATCAAATCAATACCAATATCAAAATTAACGAATCTCTTCCAGGTTACAAAATAAACCATTGGGGAGGCGATATTTCCCGGATTTTATCGGGTCGCTTGCAGAATCAGAATAAAGAACTATTTTTATAGGGTTGATTCCACAGTTAAAGGCAATTTTTTTTACGCTGGAATTAATTTAAATATCTGACCATGAAAGCCAAACTCATTTTGCTGTTCTTATCAGCATTTGTAATTACCTGCAACGGACAGGTCTCACCTAAGTTTGCAAAAGATTATGTTGGCAAACTTGCAACAGTGTGCGGAAGGATCACCGGAACACACGTAACTAAGTCGGGAAAGATTCTGATCAACTTCGGAGGGGAATACCCGAATGAATTATTCACTGCAATTATTATGGAAGACGACACTGCAAAGTTTACAGACTATAATCCTGCTGAATTTCCGGACAATAAAAAGATTTGCGTTCGCGGAAGAATTGTAGATTATAAGAGCAAGCCTGAGATTATCATCAATAATCCTTCCCAGGTAACTTTTCCTGAAGACCCTCAACAGGAAAAGGACAAATAATTCCTGCGATCAGGATAATTTACTTTACAACTTTAGCATTAACGTTGCTGTCTCGTTAATGAAAGGTTAATCCCTTTTCGTACCCGCCCGAAGATTTTACTTTTGCGGACTAAATCAAAATTTTAATAATTATAAAATGAAACGATCGATCGTTTATTCAATCGGCTTGACAGCAGTTGCTGCAGTTGCCGGGTGCTCTCCGCACGAATCGAAACCCGGTATCGGCATCAACCTCGTTGACCGCGACACAACAGTAAATCCAACCGGAGATTTTTTCCATTATGCAAATGGCGGATGGATCAATGCCAACCCCGTTCCTGATGACCAGGTACGTTGGGGGTCATTCCCAATCCTGGGTGAGGACAACAAAAAACATCTCCGTGAAATAGCTGAAGAAGCGTCAAAAAAGACGGATTCAAAAAAAGGCAGTGTAGAGCAAATGGTTGGTGATTTTTATTTCAGCGCCATGGATACAGTTAACATTGAAAAGCAAGGTGCTGCGCCTATTAAAGCTGACATGGAAGCGATCGGTCAGATTAAAGATATGAAAGGTGTACTTGACTACACGGCAAAGCTTCAGATGTGGGGCAGCAACCCGATGTTCGGTTTTTATGCCGGACAGGATCCTAAAAACAGTGAAGTGCAGGTTCCTCAGATTGTGCAGGGCGGACTTTCATTACCTGACCGTGATTATTATTTGAAGGCCGATGATGATTCAAAGAAAATCCGCGATGAATTCATGATGCATGTTTCTAAAATGTTCCAGCTCTATGGGATGGATGAAACGACTTCGAAAAAATATGCTGCGGTAGTACTTCGTATTGAAACAGATCTTGCAAAAGCTTCAATGCCACGTGTAGACATGCGCGATCCGTTCAAAACTTATCATAAAGTTACAGTTGCCGAACTCGATGCACTTACACCTTCTCTGAAGTGGGCTGATATGCTGGGCAGCATGGAAGTGAAAGGAAAGTTTGATTACCTGGTATTGGGCCAGCCGGACTTTATGAAAGAGCTCGAAAACCAACTCAAGAAAACAAGTGTGGAAGATTGGAAAATCTATTTGAAATGGAACCTTCTTAACCTTGGCGGAAATGTATTGAGCAATGATTTTGTAATGGAAGATTTCCATTTTAACAGCGAAATTATCAGTGGTCAGAAGAAAATCAAAGAACGCTGGAACAGAATGGTGAGCTTTACTGATGGTTACCTCGGTGATGCCCTTGGCCAATTGTATGTTGCAAAATATTTTCCGCCTGACGCCAAGAAAAAAGCAGATGAACTGGTAGGCAACCTGATGGCAGAATACAAAGAGCGCATTACAAAATTGGATTGGATGGGAGAAGATACCAAGAAGAAGGCGCTTGAGAAACTGGGCACGATCGTGCGCAAGATCGGTTATCCTGACAAGTGGAAAGATTATGCAGGCGTTGAAATTACGAGGGATAATTTCTTTGCGAACCTGATGAGTGTTACGAAGTACAATTACAATTACATGATCAATAAAATCGGCAAGCCGGTTGATCGTACTGAATGGGGAATGACGCCTCCAACAGTAAATGCATATTACAGTCCTTCTATGAATGAAATTGTATTCCCTGCAGGAATTTTACAGCCTCCATTCTTTAACAAGGATGCAGATGATGCAGTAAACTACGGTGGAATAGGAGCCGTGATCGGTCATGAAATCACCCATGGTTTTGATGATGAAGGACGTAACTATGACTCAAAAGGAAACCTGACGCAGTGGTGGACCAGCGAAGACTCTGCTAAATTCAGCCAGCGTGCGCAAATGATTGTCAACCAATACAACGGTTACATAGTGAATGATTCACTTCATGTAAACGGCAGCCTTTGTCTTGGAGAAAACATCGCTGATCTTGGTGGAATTACCATTTCCTACCATGCATTTAAGAAGACTGCACAAGGTAAGAGTGATGAGAAGATCGATGGACTCACTCCTGATCAGCGCTTCTTCTTTGGTTTTGCAAGAATCTGGGCAGGAAGTATTCGTCCGAAAGAAGCAGCAAGAAGAATTATTGTTGATCCACACTCACCTTCCATGTATAGGGTAAATGGTCCTATGAGCAACCTTCCCGAATTTTATGCAGCATTTGCC
The DNA here is from genome assembly GCA_039930605.1 of Bacteroidota bacterium. Classification (GTDB taxonomy): domain Bacteria; phylum Bacteroidota; class Bacteroidia; order AKYH767-A; family 2013-40CM-41-45; genus JAPLDB01. The sequence continues at coordinate 2,904 of JBDTTM010000237.1, read as the reverse complement.
GTGAAGGAAAATGATGCGATGTGGAGAGCCGACAGCATCCGTGCTAAAATCTGGTAAACGGTAATAAAAGATTATTTTTAAGATGTCATGGCTTGAAATCTATGACATCTTTTTTTATAGGTACTTTTGTGCGCGTAAAATTACCTGATGTCTTTCAAAATATTTTTCAAAAAAGGGATTCAAAGGACTGCCAGCCTGCTTATCATCCTGGTTTCATTTTTATTTGCTGCAAAAGCACAGGAATTTCCACCACGTCCAACTACTATTGTTACGGATTACACCAATACATTGAGTGGAGGAGAGCAACAGGCGCTGGAGCAAAAACTGGTTGCATTTAATGATTCGACTTCGTCACAGGTAGCAGTCGTTATCATGCATTCAACAGGCAGCAATGATATTTCTGAATATGCGGTGCAACTTTATAATAACTGGGGCATTGGCCAGAAGGAAAAAAACAACGGAGTGTTGATCCTAGTTGCAAAGGAAGACCACAATGTATTTATTACTACCGGCTACGGCATGGAAGGCGTGTTGCCCGATGCATTGTGCAAGCGGATTGTAAATAATGACATCCTTCCGAATTTTAAGTCAGGAAATTATTACGGTGGACTTGATGCGGCAGTGAATTCAATCATGAGCATTGTAAAAGGAGAGTATACAGCCGACCAGTACATGAAAAAGAAAAAAGAAAAGGTGCCGTGGTTCGGGGCTGTCCTTGTATTGCTGATATTTTTCATTGTGATCATTTCTAAAATCGGCTCAACAAGAAATTATGCAAGGCGGAATAATCTCGGATTCTGGGCGGCGTGGGCACTTATGAATGCAGCCATGAGCCGGGGGCGCAGCGGTGGAAGCTGGGGAGGTTTCTCTTCCGGTTCAGGAGGTTTTGGGGGAGGTGGTTTCGGTGGATTTGGGGGTGGCAGTTCCGGAGGCGGTGGCGCAGGCGGGAGTTGGTGAACCTGGTAAGTGGCTTTAAAAAGACGTGATTTTCTAGAATGGCATAAGGGAATCGGCTGTCTGCATGCTAAAAAGTTCCTTATACCAAAATCATCTTTTGCCGTAATGTATAATTCAATTAGGTTTGCTACCATCAAGGTTGATGCAACCATTATATTTGCAAGGCAACTTGAAAGATCAAACGTAAAGTATAACAGGAATTGGAATACGAAATTAAGCCGGCCGGTAGATTTTCACTCAACCTGGGTGAACTTTGGGAATACAGGGAACTTGTTTTTTTCTTCACCTGGCGCGACATCAAGGTAAAGTATAAGCAGACTTTTTTTGGTGCTGCATGGGCGGTCTTTCAGCCGTTATTACTGATGCTTGTGTTCACTGTATTTTTTGCACGAAATTTCAAAATTGAAAGCGGCAATGTTCCATACCCCGTTTTTGTTTTCTCCGGTTTGCTGTTGTGGAATGTGTTTGCGAATGGGCTAAGCAATGCCGGAAACAGCATGGTTTCGAATGCGAATATTATCAAGAAAATTTATTTTCCCAGGCTGATTATTCCAATTTCATCTATCCTATCGGCGATGGTTGATTTCCTGATTGCAATGGCTGTGTATTTCTGCCTGCTGTTTTTTTACGGGTTACAGCACACCATTCCGGCTATCCTGGTCATGCTTGTGTTTAGCTTGCTGATCACACTTTGTACAACATTGGGGGTTGGTTGTTTCCTGGCAGCACTGAATGTGAAGTACCGTGATTTCCGTTATGTGATTCCTTTCCTTATCCAGGTATTGATGTTTATGACTCCTATCATTTATCCTGTTACAACTCCTGACATTGAATGGGTACGCACACTGTTGTTGCTAAACCCGATGACAGGGGCAATCGAATTAATAAGGAGTGCCGTCATGCAGGTGCCACTTGATACGAAGGCCGTATTGATAGCATCTGTCACATCAGTGATTTGGTTAATAATCGGGATTTCCTATTTCCGCAAGACAGAATATTACTTTGCTGATCTCGCATAAAAGATTAGACGGACTAAACAGATGAAACAACCATTAAGTAACCTGGCACTGAGTTATAAAATGCAAAGTGAGCATTTTACGCAGACAGATGCGGAGAACATTCGCCTCAGGAAAACATGGCTTGAAGTTGATACAGTGGATTACTGGAGGCATTATCGAATGATTGCTCCGCTGAAGCCATTGCTTGAGCATTCTAAAAATTCACGTTGGCTCACGATTGGGGATGGACGTTTTGGACTTGATTCGATCCGGTTAAAAACGATGCAACCCGGAATTGAAGTATTACCTACTGATATCTCTACTCCGCTTCTCAGCCAGGCCAAAGAAATGAATATGATCAGTGACTTCAGGCAGGAGAATGCGGAGGCACTTTCATTCCCTGATGAATCTTTCGACTTTACTTTTTGCAAAGAGTCTTACCACCATTTTCCAAGACCATATATTGCACTATATGAAATGCTGCGGGTTTCCAGCCAGGGAGTAATCCTTGTCGAACCTAATGAACGTAGAGACCGGATGGTTCCAGAACGAATCTGGAATGGAATAAAGCGTTCCATAAAAAAAATTATCCACCAACCTATTCTTCACCAGGATACCTGGAATTTTGAAGAGAGTGGTAACTATATCTATATGGTTTCACAAAATGAAATTGAAAAGATTGGATTGGGTTTGCAACTACCTGTTGTTGCCTTTAATTACTACAATGATTATTATGAAAAGGGGGTTGAATTTGAAAAAGCTGTACCGGGGAATAAAATTTTCGAAAAAGTCAAACGAAATATTGCAAGCGATGATTTTAAATGCAGGCTGGGCATTCAGACATTTAAGGGTATTACGGCCATCCTTTTCAAAAAAAGTCCGGATACTGAATTGCGAAATAAATTACAGCAATCAGGATTTATACTGATTGATCTTCCTGAAAATCCTT
>JBDTTM010000236.1:0-6775 GCA_039930605.1 Bacteroidota bacterium | reverse complement strand
CGCTATCTCCTGCAAACTCTATGCACGCGAGATGTTGTATTTGTTTAATTATTTTTCGGACAAAAAACCCTCACTGATCAACAGTACGTTGCATTTAATTGAAGTAGTTCGTCCAAGAGGCGTTCCATCCTTACAAGCGCCCCCGCTAATAGAGGCATGGGCGACAACAAGCGCATGAACCATAAGAATAAAAAATGTTTTTAAAAAACGCAATGCTTGCGTGTGGAATACTATTGCAATCCCTTCAACAAATTCACTCCCCTGCTTCGCTCTCAGCGATTATCAAGCTCAGTTTGCTGCATTGTAGCAACGAAGATTGCATTTTTCCTTCCTCAAACAATTGGCAGATCAGTTTTTCATTTTATGTAACGCCAGAGATCCCCGTTACTTTTCCCATATAAAAAGGGGGATAAACAACCGAATCACTTCCGGGTCAGTCAACAGAGAGTAGATCATCAGCGAAAAGCGTATTCGCCCTGTAGTAAATGTCTGGAAACGCTGACGACTACTCTGCTATATGTTATGCGCTCGTGCTCGTCTCGCGTCCTACTTTACTGCACAATAAGTTTCGCTGTAAATTGTTTCGCTCCGTCAGTTACTTTCACAATGTAAACGCCCGAAGAAAATCTCTTGTTGATTGTTTCTTGCTTGCCGATGATTGCAGTTGAATAAACTTTCACTCCAAGTATATTGTAAATATCTACTCGCGCACTTGCAGTTTGCAGATTGATAATTGTAAACTCTCCTCTCGTTGGGTTGGGATAAAGTTTTATTTCCATCGCCTTACTTACATCTTTTATTCCTGTGACTGAAGAAACAACATCAACATACACCATCTGATTTAAACTACGCATCGCATGAAATGAAGTATCGCAATGTGTACTTGTGCAACCTGTCGCATCTGTGATTGTAAGACACACATCATAGAAACCCGAATCAGCATACACATGAGAGGGCAAAGGAATTGTATCATGCGTACTGTCACCCCAACTCCAATAATAAGTAAGTGGTGGTTGCGCTGATGATAAATCAGAGATAAAATAATGATGTAGTATTGCTGTGTCAGGATAAAGAGTAAAACTTGAATGGCAGTTGTAATTGGGACAAGTGTCTGACAATTGGCATAAGTGTAAAGTATCAATTAATGGAGCAGAAGTAATAATATTACCAATGTTCGGACGACAATGAATGTTTGTATTGCCCCACATTAAAAAATTCATATACTTAATTTCAGGCAAGCAAGACAGAGTTGGATTATTGCCAATATTAGAGTTAGCCAATGAATCTGGAAAATTGGGTATTGAAGTTATCTGATTCGTATTACAAATAAGTGAAGTAAGAGTATTGGGAAGAATTGGTAAAGCACTTAGTTGATTCGAAGAGCAGTCAAGATATGTAAGAGAAGTAGGAGGAGTTGGTATTGAGGTGAGAAGATTTTGATTGCAAGAGAGAGTAATAAGAGAAGAATCTAATGTAGGTAGTGAACTAAGTTGATTTCTTGAACATTCAAAATATTTTACCGCATGGGTTAAAGGTGGAATAAAACTTATTTGATTACCACTGCAATCAAACCAAATTAGAGTAGATGGGAGGACTGGAATGGAAGTTAGAAGATTAGTGCCGCAATAAAGTGTATCAAGGTTTGATGGTAGAGAAGGCAGTACTGGCAATTGATTAGTTCTGCAATGAAGATACGTGAGTGTTAATGGAAGTGAAGGTAATGAAAGTAAATTACAATTATTGCAATGAAGTCGAATGAGAGAAGTTGGAAGACTTCCTAGTGCATTGATGCTGTCGTTGTAACTACAGTCAAGATATGTAATAGAAGAAGGAAGGGTTGGCAATGAAGATAACAAATTGTTGTGGCAATCAAGATGAGTAAGTGCACTAGGTAAGTTCGGTAGTGAATCTAAATAATTCGTAAAACAATCAAGATATGAAAGAGAAGCAGGAAGGATTGGTAGTGATGTGATATTACACGCAAAACATCTTATGTAAGTCAGAGAAGGTGGTAACGTTGGTAAAGTGGTTAACGGGTTTTGATTACAAATAAGTTCTGTGAGAGTTGATGGAAGATTTGGCAAAGAGGTCAATTGATTGTAGGTGCAAGAAAATATGCTAAGAGAAGAAGGAAGATTTCCAATAACCGAAAATTGATTCTCACCACAAATTAAAGTAGTAAGAGATGTGGGTAAAATTGGTAGAGAGGTTAATTGATTGTGAAGGCAATTTAAATAATTCAGGTTAGTGAAATATTCAACCCCTGTCAGGTTCTGAATATTATAATGGTTGCAATTAATATCTGTTGCACTCAAAACGCTTGGACAAGAAATGTCCAAAGAATTTCCGCTCATACAACTTGCATATCCATTATTCATGAGCCATGCACGAAATGCAGAGTCGGGTATGTTAACATACTGCGCTCTTGTTGAAGAAAAAGAAATCAGAGAAATAAAAACAAGTAAAACTTTTTTCATTGTCATTTGATTTGGTTTGTCAAAGGTAGTTTCTTGCAATGACTTTCAAAGTTGGTACGTCTGTTTGCATGGCGCATAACTATTAATTATCTGCAATTTCCACCCAGATACCTTCCGAATAATACACAATGTATGGAAATCTTAGGCAGGTTATGAAAAACTCCCCGCCCGCCTTCGCCTTTAATGAAGTTTAATAACAAGTTCATCAAATAAAACCCGGTTGCCTATATTTGTGATTATCCTGATTTTTTAAATAAATTGCCTGGTGCTTTAACCATCGATTCGTTACACCACTATTGAATTACAATTTTCCTGTTCACGCAGTCATTCCTTTCATCAAGGATAGAAATAAAATAAATTCCTTCCCGCATTTCTCCCCTGCTTAAAGAAAATTCAATTCCTGTAAAAATTTTTGATGATATTTCGTTTCCTAAAATATCCGTTACACTTATTTTCGTGTGCTCCCGGTATTCTCTAAAAGAAATTGTGGTTGATGACGTAAACGGATTGGGATAAATTGAAATAACAGAATTTACAATGGGCTCCTCAACGTCATTGATAACCTCCTGCCGCTTCCGGATCTCTCCGCAAAAATTGCTGAACAAAAAACAATTTCCACCGGGCGGAGTTTTTACAATGTATGTTTCAGGTACAATCACGTTGATCCCGGTTGTTTCCGGTTGCCAGTTGATGCCGCCATCAGTCGTATAAACAACATCTCCATTACTGTTAGCTGCCATACAGAAATTTCCATTCACAGTAAATGATGTTGCCGGGAAAATATATTGTTGCGGGAAAGACAATCCGCCATCATGTGTTATGTAAATAATGCCGGCGTCAGAAAAATATCCATTCAATGAATCTGCAAACCTAAATAGGGTGCAATAAAATCCGAGATTTTGATTGATGTAATTCCAGGTGAGGCCAGTATCGGTGGTCTGGATCAAACGATATCCATTGTCCAGGTAACCGGTATGTGAATTCACAAACTGCAAATTCTGTCCGTCAAACAAAGTATCAATCACATAAGAATAATTCGCACCATAATGTTTGAACTTCCGCAGTCTTGTAGCATTGTTGAGATAGAAGCCGGTGGAATCATTCAATAACTCTAAAGCCTGTACGGAAAAAGAAGAATCAAAAGAGTGCGTCGTATAAGTATTAAAGCCGTCACCGGTTCTCAATATCTGAACCGGAACACCGCCCTTCATCAGGTAACCATGCATGCTGTCCGTCATTGCAATCTTACTGATGGAATTCCATCCTGCAATATATCTCTTGTTCCATGTAACTCCGCCGTCATTTGTGCGAAATACAACGGTGCCTCCGGTATCCCCACCTGTAACATAGCCCGTGTGGTCAGTCGGAAATGCTCCGTCGGTGAAAACGGCATTCACATCCTGGTAGGCAATCGTCCATTGCGCGTTTGTAGATTGAGCAAGAAGTACCTGCAGTATTATAAATAGAATCGGATGGAGATTTTTCATTTTAATAAAATTGTAATCATGATTAGAATTAGGAACGGAGACTGGGTAACGAAGAGAATCGGAGATAGGAAGCAGAGACGGGGTGACAAGGTGAGCCGGAGAAGAAATGAATGTGAATTTGACGCACAACTTCTCCGGATCACCCGCTCCCCTTTTCTCAATTTCTCTTTTAAAAGCATGAAGTGAAATTACGCTTTAATAATCTTTTTCGTTGTTGGAATGATTGACCCCGCAACAAGCTGCGAGGTATCCGGTAAATGATGCCACTAATTACACCTGCCAACCGCAGGCAGGCTAATTCTCACGAAGTAGTTCGTGTTAATTCGTGTAATTAGTGGCGAGTACAAACCCCGCAGCAGAGCTGCGAGGAATTCTTTAGATTAAAAATCGATGAGTGCAAACTACGTTTATAAATGTCACGACACCAAATTTTACAGATAGACATGAGGTAGACAAAACACCAAAAACAGTGGTCTTGAAGTGGACAAAACAGATTTTACTCACGATTTAAATTAGTAAGCAGGAGATTCTCTTTATTTCAATTAGGACTGAGTTCAGCCATCGGTCCTTCCTGGTAGTTAATTTTCGTCTACCGGCATTGGCTATGCTGCTCAAGGCAGTATTGTAAGACATGAATCCGGTTTTATAAATGTTTGGATTTATTCTTCGTTTAATCTGTAAGAAATTCACAATAATTAAAAACGAAAAGTTCAAAATTCTGTAAACGATATAGCCATGATCCCCCCAGGAGTGGAAGAAGAATTTATAATTTAATGTGCGTGAAAAATTTTGAAAACAGGATGTTTTTATCTCAGGAGATTGCTTTGAGCGTTCGCCGTTTCATCTGTGTTATATCCGTATTTTTCTTCGCCAGCGTATTTGCTTCCGGACAAACAAATCCTGCTCCCATTCAAATACCAGTTGCGGAAGATTTTACCAATAACTGGTTTACACTATCGGGTATTCCACAAGGTTTTGGTGTGTGGACATCGGCAGGCGCTCCACGCACATCTAATTCTTCCGCAGCAATAAGCAATGCTAACGGAGATGAAAGTACATTCGATTCGGCTACAGTAGTGAAGAGCCCGGGCAAAGCATACGGATATTCTGCAACAGGTTCCGGTGGTGTGAATGTGAACAACGGGCAATTGTACATTCAAACTACAAGCGCAACCACTGGTACCGACCAGCTTGTACTCGCTATCAATACTACCGGCTATTCAAATATTACAATCTCCTTTGATGTGGAAATGATAAATCCACAACCTAAAAAAACCGGATTTGCATTTCAATACAGGGTCGGTTCGAGCGGCGCATTCACCGTAATTGATACTTCCTATTGGCATAATAATTCAGACCGCATACAAAATCAAATTGACAGTTATATAAATCTCCCGCTTCCTGCTGCTGCTGATAACAAAGCGACCGTTCAGCTTCGTTGGGCTATGAGTCGCGATGTTGTTCCTTCCGGCGCTGCCAGCTGCGGAATTGCATTCGATAATATTGTAGTAAGCGGCAATCCCATTTCCTCCCCGCTTTTCTTTCGCACCGTAGCAAGTGGATTGTGGAGCAACGTTGCTGTATGGGCCTCTTCGCCTGATAATATCACCTGGAGTTCCGCAACCCGCACGCCTTCCAGTGCAGAGAGTGAAATAGAAATCCGTGCGCCACATGTAATCAAGACAACCGGACTTGCAAACCTGGTAATTGATGAAACGACAATTGATGAGGGAGCCACACTTTGGAATGCCGTTAATACCAATCTCGGCATCAATGATGGGCCAGGGAATGTTGACCTGCTGGTGAACGGAACATTTTCTGATTCAAGTAATTATTCTGTCGTGTGGACAAACAGTTCGCGCTGGCAAATGGGGCCGAATGGAACACTTATTAAAACAACAAACACGAACAGTACGAACTGGCAGTTGAAATATGAAAATGGTATTTCGACAATTCCATCCACCTCAAACTGGATTTGCCGGAAGCCGGTGGGTGGCAGCACAGAGCCCTCTATTTCAACAACCAATGGTGGACCGCCAAACCCACAAGTTTGTTTCGGAAATCTTTACATCGAAAATAATTCCGGTACGTGGAATACAAACAATCTCTGCAAATTCTCCGGGTCTAATAACTATCCCATCATCAAAGGAAATTTTTATGTAGGTGGAAACGGAAGCAGCGCACTGAATTTTACCAATTCAAATACCAATACATTTCCTGTGAAAGTTTTCGGTGATGTGATTATCAATGCCAATGCAACTCTCACTGTAAGCGGCACGGGGCTTGAAGTGCAGGGGGATCTCCTGTGCGCCGGAAGCTATACTTATGGCGCATCTTTTTCCAAACTGTTATTCAGTGGAATTAATATTCAGCGTGTGATGGGCGGTGGGAGTGTAACTACGTTTGGCCTGGAAATCAACAAAACCATTGAGGATGTTACAATGCTCAACGATCTCTTTGTTTATGGAAATTTAAATCTACTTTCAGGAAGGTTCAATACAAACTCAATGAAAAAAATTATCCTGGCTGACAATGCAACATCTTCCAATGCAAGCAATGCAAGTTTTGTAGACGGGCCGATGAAAAAAACAGGTGACGATGCCTTCCAGTTCCCTGTAGGTAAAAATGGCGAGGTGAGAACAATTGCCGTTACAGCCGGAGGAAGTACCACAGATGCTTTTACGGCAGAATATTTTTATCAAAATCCACAAGCTGTATACGGCAATAACCTGGGACCGGGAGTTCATCACATCAGTCAGTGCGAATATTGGCTACTCTCACAAAACAATGGATCTTCTTTGCGCAAGGTGA
>JBDTTM010000235.1:0-6791 GCA_039930605.1 Bacteroidota bacterium | reverse complement strand
ATCACATCTTCGCGTCCCGAGAGAAGTGATGTAGTTGTACTCAACCGCATCTTTTCTATTTCCTCATTGATTGATAAATCTTTTTCAATATAGGTTCCGCTGGATGGAATAAATGCTTCTGGCTGGTAATAATCATAATATGAAACGAAATACTCGACTGCATTGTTGGGGAAGAATTGTTTGAACTCGCCGTACAACTGCGCAGCAAGTGTCTTGTTATGACTCAATACAAGTGTTGGTCGCTGAACTTTTTCAATCACATTGGCGATTGTAAAAGTTTTCCCTGAACCGGTTACACCCAGTAGGGTCTGGGCCCTGTCTCCACGAAGTATTCCTTCTGAAAGCTGCCGGATGGCTTCGGGTTGGTCGCCGGTGGGTTTGAAATCTGATATTACCTTTAACTGCACAATGTTGATTGGTTTATTTGTTGAGTAAGTTGATTGGTTGCATAATCAACGAGACGTTATTTTCCTTGGGATTTTCTATTTTTAAGATATAAGATATAGCCATTCAATAAACGCAAACAGATTGAATAAATTAATCGAAGTTCTGCTAACTTTTTTTCATCGATATATCCTTCATCATTTGCAACGATGAGGTGATCCATTGTTTCAATTAACGATCCTCTCGCTTGGCGGCACGATTGAATATTCTCCTGAAAATGGTATCTGCCGTGACCTTCGGCAATATTCGCAGTTACACTTCTTGATGACCTTATAATTTGATCCACAAGCTTGTATTTTTCTTCTGTCGGCAAAAATTTACAGAGTAGCGAAATAGATTTCCGGAATTCACGGCATTCTTTCCAAACATCGAGTTCTTCAAATGATTTATAAGGCATCGAATTTATTGATTAAATAATTAAAATAGTACTTCAGGCATCAAAAATAATCTTGATGAACAAAATACAAATCCAATAAATCAATATTTTAATGTCTTAACTAATCAACAAATTAACTGAATCAACCAGTTAACTGGCGTCATGCGTAAACCTGTTGGTTCCATATCTCCCAGGCTTTATCTGCCTGTAGCCTCAGCATGCGGAAACCATTGTGAATAAATGCACCTTTTTCTTTTCCTTTCATGAGGAAAGCAGTTTGTGCGGGATTGTACACAAGATCAAATAGCAGGTTCTTATGATTGAGAAATTCATACGGAATGTCAGGGAAGGTATGAATATCAGGATCCATTCCGAGTGGTGTGCAATTCACTATAACCTGGAATGCTTTCATTGTATTAATATTTAAATCCTTGTAAGTATAATGAAAGCGAGAGTCGTGGCGCGTCACGAAAAAATGTTCAAGGTTTAATTTACGGAAAACATACGATACTGCTTTTGCAGAACCGCCTGTTCCCAGTATCAATGCCCTGCGATGGTGCGGGCGGAGAATCGGCCTGATGGCAAGTTCAAAACCCCAGGCATCGGTGTTGTAACCGTGCAGTTCTACTTTGCCATTTTCTCCTCTTATCACCTTGATGCAGTTTACTGCCCCGATACGCTGTGCAATATCATCCACATTGTCCATCATTGGCAGTATTTCCAGCTTGTGCGGAAGCGTCACATTCAATCCAACAAGTTCCGGATTGTCATGAACGATTTGCCTTAAGTCAGCGGGGTTTGAGGCTTCATAATTTTCATACGAGTAATCATGTCTACCTTCTTTTTGAAATTTTTCCGAAAAATATTTTTTCGAAAAGGAATGCCCGAGCGGGTATCCGAAGAGTCCGAACTTTTTCATCTGCCTTGATTTTTTAGTTGCGTGACGGAATAATAATGATCAAAAAATATTCTAATGTAAGATCATCATCATTTCATTTGCCTTGAGTTTAAAATATATAAAAATTAACTTGGTTGTTTGTTTGAAATGAAACGGTGCCGGATAAAAGCAATCACCATCGGGAGCAGGGACAAGATGATAATGCCGAATACAACAAGCGTAAAATTATGTTTAATGATTGGAATATTCCCGAATAAATATCCTACTGTCAGGAAGCTTACAATCCACAACAGGTTCCCAACGATACAAAACAGGAGAAACCGTCTATAAGTCATGGAACCTAATCCTGCAACGAAAGGAGCAAAAGTTCTGATGATCGGCATGAAGCGCGCAATGATGACTGTTTTGCCGCCATGCTTTTCATAGAAGTTATGTGTCCTGTCCAGGTATTCCTGTTTAATAAGTTTCCTTTTTGCGTTAATGATTTTATGTCCGATAAAATTTCCGATAAAGTAATTTGTATTGTCTCCCGCAAAGGCCGCAACAAATAAAATAATCAGCAGCAAACTCAGGCTCAATGAGCCGGCTCCTGCCAATGCCCCTGCAGCAAATAATAATGAATCTCCGGGAAGAAAAGGTGTGAAAACAAATCCTGTTTCACAAAATATAATGATTGCAAGAATCAGGTAAGTGAGGTTGTGGTAGTTCTTAACCCACTCCTGCAAATACACATCAATATGCGCAATAAAATCAATAAGCTGGTGAAGCAAATCCATTGGTGCCTTGTAAAAAAACTTTAATCAGACCCTGCAAAAAGAAAACTTCAAAATGTGATCGTCATGCAGTGATAATCTGTTTACAAACCTAAACGATTTTTTTTATAAAAACAAAACAAATTGGGACGTACGGGATGGATATTGGCCATGCCGCCTGCAGGACAGGTCCGGTTCAGCCAGCATCTGGAGATCCGGAAAACCGGAAAAAGAAGCAGATTCAAGAGACTCATAATATTACTTAATAGGTATCAATACTATTGTCAATTTCCCTGGCATAGGCAAGTATTCCGCCTTTCAAATTATAGAGATTTGTAAAACCGTAACGACTCTCAAGATTCATAATAATTGTGGCGCTTCGTACGCCGCTTTTACAATGAATAATAACAGGTTTATCCTTTGAAATGCGGTCAGTCTGTTCCAGTACCGTGCCCATTGGAATCAGTTCTGCACCTATATTCGCGATGTCATATTCATAAGGTTCCCGAACGTCTATGACCTGGATATCTTCCTTGTTATCGAGTTTTTCTTTAAACTGTTGAACAGTGATTTCTTTCATCTCGCAAACTTACAAATCAATTTTAAAATTGCACGCCCAATGTCTCAATTTTCATCAGGCACAATAACATTGAGGCTGAACGGCCAGTGAAGGATTTTACCCCATTCCATTCCCCTCTTTTCCCTTTCTTTGCAGCATGAAAGAATTAATAGAGCAGGCGTGGATTAACCGGGAACTTCTCAAAGAAGAAAAATTCAGGAAAACCATCTTAAATATAATTGAGGAACTTGATTCAGGAAAACTTCGTGTTGCAGAACCTTCAGATTCAGGATGGATAGTAAATGAATGGATAAAGAAAGCAGTCATACTTTATTTCCCCATTCAGCAAATGAAAGTAATGGAAGCGGGACCGATGGAGTTCCATGATAAAATACCCCTGAAAAAAAATTATGCATCGCTGGGAGTCCGTGTAGTCCCGCATGGAATTGCAAGACATGGAAGTTATCTTGCCCGTGGTGTAATTCTGATGCCATCGTACGTGAATATTGGCGCATACGTGGATGAAGGTACGATGGTCGACACCTGGGCAACAGTGGGCAGTTGCGCACAAATCGGCAAACATGTACATTTAAGTGGCGGGGTAGGAATAGGGGGAGTGCTTGAGCCCATTCAGGCAGCACCTGTTATTATCGAAGACAATTGTTTCATTGGTTCCCGCTGCATTGTTGTGGAAGGTGTACGTGTTGAAAAGGAAGCTGTATTGGGTGCCAATGTTGTGCTTACGCAATCCACAAAAATTATTGACGTGAGTGGCAGTGAGCCAAAAGAGTACCGTGGCTTTGTTCCTTCCCGGTCAGTCGTTATCCCTGGAACCATGCCGAAAAAATTTCCTGCGGGTGAATACCAGGTTCCATGTGCATTGATAATTGGTAAGAGAAAAGAAAGTACCGATACCAAGACTTCATTGAATGATGCATTGCGTGATTACAAAATTTCGGCATAACCATTTAGCCGGTGTCCCAATTAACCAATCACCAATCAACTTAATCAACCAATGAAGATCGGTTTTGATGCAAAACGTGCTTTTATGAATGCAAGCGGATTGGGAAATTATTCCCGGACACTTATTCAATCACTGATGGAAAATTTTCCGGAGCACAAATATGTTGCCTTTACACCGAAGATTGAGGATGGTTTGGGAAGTGATCTGACATCAACTGGAAAATTGAGAATCATTGTTCCACCACAGATAATGCGTGGATTTTTGTCTTCCTGGTGGCGGTCATCAATGGTAAGCGAAGATATTCGTGCGCAAAACCTTGACGTTTTTCATGGATTAAGCAATGAGTTACCCAAACGCATTCCTGTTTCAACGATGAAAGTTGTAACGGTTCATGACTTGATTTTTCTCCGGCATCCTGAATGGTATCCACTTTTTGACCGGAACAATTACTATAAAAAATTCCGGAATGCATGCAAACAAGCGGATGTTGTGGTTGCGGTGAGTGAGCAAACAAAAAAGGATATTCAATACTACTTCAATACTGATGAGAAAAAAATAAAGGTTGTTTACCAGAGTTGTAACCGGCAATTTCTATCCCGTGGGTCCGATGCAACACTATTGGAATTCAGAAATAAAAATAATCTCCCTGAGAGATATATCCTTTATGTAGGTACTATTGAAGAACGAAAGAACCTGCTCACATTGTTGCAAGCATTAACAAAGATTGATGTGTCGCTTGTAGTAATCGGCAGGAAAAAAAGCTACTTTGAAAAAGTGAATGCATTTATCAATGCTAATAATCTTCAGTCGAGAATACTGTTTCCGGGAAAAACAGGTAAGGAAGAATTGCCCCTCTATTTCCAGTGCGCATCTGCATTTGTGTACCCAAGCAGGTATGAAGGATTCGGCATTCCGGTAATTGAAGCACTTTCCAGCGGTACACCGGTAATTACTTCCTCCACCACCGCATTGCCTGAAGCGGGCGGGCCTTCATCACTTTATTTCAATCCTGATGATGTAGACGGCCTGGTTGAAAAAATAAAAAGTGTGCTGGATGACGGTGAACTCAGAAAAAAAATAGTCGGGGATGGATTGGAATATGTAAAACGTTTTGATCCTGCTGAAACCTCGGCTCAAATGATGGAGATATATAAAGGAAGCAGCAAATGATGAATGAGGTGATGAAATTGGAAATTGAAAAGTGCCTTGAGGTATTGAAATCCGGCGGAATATTTCTTTATCCGACAGATACCATCTGGGGAATCGGTTGTGATGCAACGAACGAAAAAGCAGTCGAAAAAATATTTAACTTGAAAGACAGGCATGATTCTAAAACCATGATTATTCTGCTTGATGTAACAGGGAGGCTTCCGCAATACATCAATGAAATTCCAGCGCAGGCATATGAATTGATGGAACTTAGTGAAGATCCTCTGACAATTGTTCTCCCCGGCGCCAAAAATCTTGCGAATAATCTCATAGCTGAAGACGGTACAGTAGCCGTTCGAATCGTGATGGATGAGTTTTGCAAAAATCTCGTTGGTCGTTTTCGTAAGCCAATTGTATCTACTTCAGCCAATAGCAGCGGAGAGAATTCACCCGCAGATTTTTCAGAAGTGAGCATGAAAATCAAATCAGGCGTGGATTATATAGTAGGTTTGCGGCAGCAGGAGAAAGTGAATAAAAAGCCATCAACAATTATTAAAGTTGGTTTGAAAGGAGAGATCGAATTTATCCGTAAGTAATACCTCACACAGCAGTCATTCATAAATTTGCGGCCAAAAACCCGACAGCAGTAGCTTGAAAAAACACCTGACACATCCTATATTCAGAATTATTGCAGAACAGGCCCTGGCCATGGAGGCTGAGGCATTTGTAGTGGGAGGATATGTGCGGGATATTTTTTTGAAACGCGAATCCAAGGATATTGATATTGTTGTAACAGGTAGCGGTATTGAGCTTGCAAAAAGTGTAGCCACCCAACTGGGCAAAAATGTACCCGTCAGTTATTTTAAAAATTTCGGCACGGCCATGATAAAAATGGACGACATGGAAATAGAATTTGTTGGCGCCAGGAAGGAATCTTACCGAAGCAATTCGAGGAAGCCGGTTGTAGAAAGTGGATCGCTCGAAGATGATCAGAAGCGCAGGGATTTTACGATCAATGCAATGGCGATTCACCTTACTGAATCCAACTTCGGTGAACTCGTTGACCCTTTTAATGGTGTCCAGGATTTACAGGACCACCTCATCCGCACACCGTTGGATCCGGAAATAACTTTCAGCGATGACCCGTTGCGGATGATGCGCGCGGTACGTTTTGCATCACAGCTACATTTTACGATTCATCCTGCTGCACTGCGCGCCATCAGGAAAAATAATGAGCGGATCAAAATTGTTTCAATGGAACGGATCACTGATGAATTGAATAAGATCATTCTGTCATCGAAGCCATCCATAGGATTTAATTTGCTTTTTGAGTCCGGTCTTTTGCAGCTCATTTTCCCCCAGTTTTGTGAATTGCATGGAGTAGAATACAAGGGAGGAAAAGGACACAAGGATAATTTTTATCATACACTGGAGGTACTTGACAACGTTTGCCGCGTAAGCGATGATTTGTGGTTGCGATGGGCTGCCATTCTTCATGATATTGCAAAACCTGCTACCAAACGTTTTGAACCCGGTCATGGCTGGACCTTTCATGGGCATGAAGACAAAGGAGCCAGAATGGTGAAGCATATTTTTCGCCATTTTAAATTACCGCTCAATGAGAAAATGAAGTTCGTGGAGAAACTGGT
>JBDTTM010000234.1:0-6814 GCA_039930605.1 Bacteroidota bacterium | reverse complement strand
AAATTCTTGGCGTACATATCATTGGTCCACGTGCTGCAGATTTAATTGGTGAAGCAGTCGTTGCCATGGAGTTCCGTGCATCAGCGGAGGATATTGCGCGTATTAGTCATGCGCATCCAACTTATTCGGAAGCGTTTAAAGAAGCGTGTTTGGCGGCAACTGAGAACAGGTCAATACATTTGTAAAAACCAAATACCGAATCCGATAGCTACCGGGATTAAAGAAGGAAATTCGAATTTATAATATCCAAATTCAAAAAAATAAAACCAAACCCGAAATTCGAATTCCAATGAAGAAAATGATTCATTTTTTATTTTTCATTCGTGCTTTGTAGTCCTAATAGCTATTGGATTCGAGATTAAATATTCGAAATTTATTAATCTTTTGATTCTATTGAAAACCGGAATTCTACTCATTAATCTCGGCACTCCCGATTCTCCATCCGTCTCTGATGTTCGCAAATACCTGCGTGAATTTTTGAGTGATCCACGGGTAATAGACACAGGTCCACTGACGAGGTGGCTACTTGTGAATTTCATTATAGCACCGATTCGCGCTCCACGTTCTGCAAAACTGTATGAAAAAATATGGACAGAATATGGTTCACCACTTTTACTGTATAGCACAAAGCAGGAATACATGCTTGCAGAAAAACTGGGAAATGATTTCCAGGTTGAACTGGCCATGCGATACCAAAGTCCGTCTATTGAATCAGCATTGGAGAAATTCAGAAAACCGGAATTCAATAAAATAAAAGTGGTGCCTTTGTTTCCTCAATATGCATCTGCATCAACAGGTTCTGTTCATGAGGAAGTGATGCGCATCGTTTCAAAATGGGCTGTGGTTCCTGAAATTGAATTTGTAAACAGTTATTGCAACGATGAGAAATTCATCCACGCCTGTACTGAGATCGGGAAAAAATACCAGCCGCAAAATTACGACCACATACTTTTCAGTTTTCATGGATTACCCGAGAGGCAAATTAAAAAGGCAGACTATCATGATCATTGTTTGAAAGAAAACTGTTGCGGATCATTGGGTGATAGAAACAGGTTTTGTTACCGTGCACAATGTTATGAAACCGCACGACTCATAGCCGGCAAACTGAATATTGGCTATGAGAATTACACGGTATGTTTTCAATCACGTCTGGGAAAAACTCCCTGGATAAAACCTTACAGCGACCAGGTGATTGAAGAACTTGCAAAGAATGGAAAGAAAAAACTCCTTGTGTTTTCACCGGCATTTACCAGTGATTGTCTTGAAACGCTGTATGAAATAGCTGTTGAATATGATGAACTTTTTAAAAAGAATGGAGGAGAAAAAGTACAGCTGGTGGAAAGCCTGAATGATCATCCGCAGTGGATTGAAGCGCTGGAGGGGATTTGCAGGAACTAGACTGTTCCTTTACGCAATAATTATTTTTTTAAATACTCCGTGGACCTCCGTGCCTCCGTGGTTTTCTTTTTTAAGTACATTGGTTAACCTCGGCAATTATTTTTGAAATATCCGTTGATAAAAGCAGAATGATTAGAGAGTAGCCGCTAATTGTCATCTACCACGGAGGCACGGAGGTTCACGGAGAAACCATATAAGGGATATTTCACTTTGTCGAAAATTCTTTCCGTTACGTCAATTCCGTTGGAATAACAATATCTTTTCGATCCTGGTTTCCTGTCCTGAGTTTATTTTTAGAAAATAGGAACCCGCAGCAATATTATTCAACTTGAAAGAGTGTTGTGATTCACCTTTGATAGTTTCGTTAAAAATTATTCTTCCGGATAAATCATAAAGAAACACAAAATAATATTTCTGAATTTGTAATCCATCTAGTTGTAATTTTTCACTT
The DNA here is from genome assembly GCA_039930605.1 of Bacteroidota bacterium. GTDB lineage: Bacteria > Bacteroidota > Bacteroidia > AKYH767-A > 2013-40CM-41-45 > JAPLDB01. The sequence goes on along the minus strand of JBDTTM010000234.1, from coordinate 4,965 downwards.
GATGGATTTGGAAAAACCTGAATAGATGATATTAGGTTCTCATCCCTAATGTCACTGGTGTTACTGCATCTCTGCAAAACATAAGGCGTATTGTTATATGACGTCTGGCAACTGTCGCATAAAACCGAACGGATAAAACAACTGGCGCGATTAATCAACTCATATTCCGGAAAGGAACAATGGTTTATGCTGAGCGGAACAAGGTTCATGCTGGTGCAGATTCCATTTGCATCCAACAATCCATGTAATGCTGCTGATCCTGCAACCCAGTAGAAAGCCTGGCAGGCGCAGCTGATTACCTGGCCGTACAGATTGGGAACCACGCAATCTCCTTCATCATGAAATGAAATCAACGGAATATTCCCATTGTTGAGAATGACGCTATCCTGGCTCACGGCTCCGCAATTATCGATTACACCTTTCAATTGATAGGTATGAGGCATTGCATTTCCGGCTGTATCAAGGAGACCAACCTGTGCTGTTGCCCATGGACAAAAAGTATCTGCTTCCTGCTGATCCCAGAACGCAGTATGCATAGCAGTGATCGATCCTGCACTTGTGCCACCGATGAAATAATTATCGCTGTCTATTTTATATTGTGAGTGAATGGCATCTATGTACCGCATCGCGGCGCGGCCATCCTGCGCAGCTTCATAGGTTGCTGTTCTGACATTGGCTCCTAAATTTCCGCAGAGCAAACAGATGCTTAGAAAATCTGTTCCGCTGCAATTCCATCCCAGGCGATAGCTGATTGTAGCTGTCACAAAACCCCTTCGTGCGAACTCCATGCATTGGTATTCCATTTCGTGCAAACTGCCGCTAATAAATGCTCCACCGTGTATGAGCAGGATGAATGGCCGTGCAGACATAGTATCGATAATTGTATCAGGATAAAAAACATTCATCCTAAGTGTGTCATTCACACCGGTGAAATAATTTTTTGAAACAGCGTAAATAATGTCGGTATCAGTGCGAATGTCGCTGCTGTCGAATAGGGCAACGTCTGTGAAACGGTTGGTGGAGCAGTATGCGGGGGCTTGGCTATAAATTTTTCCGGTAAAAAGGAAAATAAGAATAAAAAAGAAGTTTGATAGATTTAATTTCTGACTGCTATTCATGAATTTGTTTATGCTCCTAAATTGAAATTATTGTACAATTAATCTTGTAAATGATTGTTGGTTTTTATTTTCCAGCGTGAGTAGGTAAATCCCTTTTGCAATACCAAGAATGTTGACATCGAATGAATTCAGTTCTTTTGAAGCGTTGATATTTTTGTTTATTAATAATCTGCCCGTTACATCTTTCAAGCTATAATAAAAAATTTGAGGAATGGGAGAATTGAACGTGAGTGTAATTTTTTCTGATGCAGGATTTGGTAAAACGGAAAATCTAAAATCGTTTTTCACCGAATTCAAATCATCATCATCATCATCACTACTTGATGATAATATACCATAATCCTGAACAACAGCAAAATCTGAAAATGAAACCAATGAATCGCGGATAATCTGAGTTGACGAACTGGTTATAGTCACCAATCCTTGCATAGACCAAGGACCCTGGCCATTGTTAGACAAAGATTGCATCAAAGAAAAACATGACCCAACATTGTTAGCGACATTGCGGGGATAGGCATGTGCATTGTAAATTCCCAGACCATTTGTATCACTTGCATCCAGTGTCCAATATCCGTTATCAAAAACCGGGGAGGCAGCATATCCCAATCCAACGCATTCAGAATCGGGAGGTGCAACTGGAAGGCCAATCCATCGCTTGAATTTTGCAAGAATATTATAAGTAGTAGTTGGTGCAGACCTAAACACAATTGAAAATCTCTGATAACCTTTAATAGAGTCACCAATTGGAAAATCATAGTTTGATGCAATTGTATCTATTGCTCTTCGCAAATTTCCCTCAACATAACTAAGAGTATTCCCTGAAGAACATGCGACATCAGAGTTATTCGAAATAATTACTTCATGAGAAGTATTGGTAATTATTTTTCCTTTAGTAAGTGTAAGGTGGCCAATTGCTCCTATCAGTAGATTGCTTGTAGAATTTGTATCAAGCGTAAGAAAACTTGCGGTAGTTTGATTAATGTATACATCGTTCAGAGTTAATAAAGAGCCATCATTGCGAAAATGCTGGGGCATTCCGTTGGGTGAATTAAATATGAGTGCACCGACGGTCGCTGCATTACCAAAACCATTAAAACTCGAGTTTCCATTGTAGTTATAAAAATTTCCTCCCACGCTAGTACTATGGCCGTTGTTATTTAAAATGCCACTGTAAAGGGAATCATTCCCTCGGATAGATATATTCTTTCCCAGCGTAAGGATGGCACCGGAATCTTTTGCGAATTCAACATTCCAAAAGGCGATATTGGCATCTCCGCTTATTGATGTATTCCTGTTGCCGACAAATTTCACTGTACTACCGGAACCGCAAATTAATGCTCCGTTGTCAATGAAGTTTCCACAAACCACCAATGTTATCCCGGGATCGATTGTTAGTGATGCACCTGAGTTAATAGTTATATCCGCAATAGCTATGTTCGATGTTATTACAGGCATTGAAGGGCCACTCATTATAATTGAAGGTATTTGATTTATACAATCAGGCACGGAACCGGGGGGAATGCTACAGCCTGCGGAATTCCAATTTACACTATCTGTCCAGTTCGAGTTGCTTGAATTCTGCCATTGTAAAAAAGGTGGAATTGGGTCTATTGGAGTACCCATCCAATCGAGAGTGAAACCGTTTGCATGATAATCACTAGTAACACAAAGAATGAAGGTTGCCGTCATGCCAGGGGGTACATATATTGCAGGTGAAATTCCTGGCGCCGTTACACTGGAAGTACTATAGAAGCCAGGCATATTAATTGTGCCGTAATCATTATTGCAACCTGAAATGCTTGAAGCAGAGTAAGAGCAAATATATCCAGGGAATGCTGCTATAATGGGTAGCATGGAACAATAATTTGAAACTGCTGGAATTTGATCTCCGTTTCCATATACTGTGTCTATACACCACAACATAAAATCACAATTACCAATTCCGTTTGGAGTGATTGTAAACTCTACATCAACACCTAAGCCTCCCGTAACGTTGAATTTGTAAAACACTCCATTTCTATCTCCATTTTGTAAACATGATGCCCAAGGTAATATATCGCAGATATTTCCCATATCTGTATAAGTATGGTCTGGCACTTTTATTTGATTGTTGTTGCATAGATTAATTGCAAGTGGACAATCCTGCGCATATAATGGTGGAAATTCTGTTAATTCCGGCTGTACTATAATTTCAAATGTCCCTGTGTATTCATTGACACCATCTACTCTTACGTAATAAGTTGCACCTACATTTAAGCCAGTTGCAGTAATTTGTGAAAGTGAATTGGTACCAATGAAGCATGTGGATAACGCATTGTCATTGCATAAAAGTTCATTGAAATTCCCACTGCACCCACTTGAGGAAGAATATAGTGCAATCTGTGAATCGTAGAGAGTAAGGAGGTGTAGCCTGATTTTCATCGTATCATTTATTGCAACAAATGAATACCAGACCGTATTTAATTGTGTGATCCCTCCCAAGTTTGTCCAGCATGTTGCACTGGTATCAGAAAATGGTTCGTTTATTCCTGAAGCGCAGGTGTTATCTCCCTGGGCGTAATGCCCTGGTATCAACGGTATCGCTCCTGAACAGAAATCATTTATGGGTGTACAACCATCTACGACACACACTTTAAAATTCCCTGGTTGTGAACCGTTGTTTGACCAGATGCGAACGAAATAAACAGTGCCGGCAGCAGGTGGAAACACTGCAAGAGAAGGCATCAATGAATTGCTATTGTCATCGCAGCCAACTAATGTCATTCCTACACAAGTTCCAGTATAAACTGCCATTGCAAGATCCTGTGCTGATAGAGTTGTGCCAGCATTTGCGGTTATCCGATGGGTTGAAGTCCCCGTAGATGTAAAAGTAAACCAAACATCAGGGGTCACACCGTCAGTAAAATTTCCACATGTGGGCAACTGAATTATACCAACTGATGTTGGTGATGCACAATTGTCATTATAATTAATAGTTCCCGTGCATGAAGCACTAGAAACCACTGGTAAATTTTGAGATGAAGCACAAACATCATTCATTGAAGCTCCTCCTGACGAAAAGCTTATTCCAAAATTAAAAAATATACATTGATTGTAATTTGTGCTGTCACTTTCTACTACAAAATAATACGTCACACCTGCTGTAAGAGAAACATTATAAAAATTGAGAGGAGTTCCATTTCCATTTGCCGCATATCCAATACAAGTGCCTGAATTCGGACATCCTTCGTAAATAAATATCCCGGGATTTTGAGACGGGGCCGCATTGGTTAAAGAAAAATCAACACAAATAGTTGCAAGAGGCGTGTAAGTAAAAACATAATCTTCTCCGGAGTTGATTTGCGAGTGTGGCTCAGAGTTAGTGCTGTCATAGTCAAAGCCAAAGCCACACGTTGTTAGGGCAACAGGAGATGAATAAGGAATTCCACATGCAGTAATGTCAACAGCGCTGGAACAGTTTCTTCCCGGAGGCTTGATGTTAAACCTGAAGTATCCCCGATAAGTAGTATCAGCTGTATAAACCCTTACCCAATATTGTTGAGCGGAACAAGGTTGATTGTGAATGTTTAAATAAGATGAGGCATTGGTTCCCAAGGGACCAGTACTTCCAAAATCGCAATCGACGGGAATACCACCACAAGAGGCATATACTTCGATACCAGTTTTGAAAGCTGCTCCTCGGCAATCTAAACTATCTGTAAATAATTCGAAGTTAGTAATACCAACAGGTTTTGTAAAAGTGTACCACACATCGCTAACAGTTGTGACTAAACCGCAAATAGGCAATGGAACAAGGGATTGAGTTGAATTTAATGTTGTTCCTGGTGATGAAAATAATGGATAATTA
>JBDTTM010000233.1:0-6838 GCA_039930605.1 Bacteroidota bacterium | reverse complement strand
ATTCAGTGATCATTTCACCTTCTCCTGTTGAACTCAAACCAAGTCCCCATGCATATTCTCCGCTAAGAGACATTTTAGGAGCGAAGAAATACTCAGCACCGATAAATGCATCAATTCCGAAATTGAAAGTCGAACCGTTCTTGTCTTCAGTAGTACGGCTCAAAGTCATAGAAGAAATACCTGCATCGAAATCTGTAGTTGACTCAGGACCACCGGCACCGATTGTAGTAGCATTGAAATCATTACCATAAGCATAAACTGATTTTGAGCTTCCGATTCCGACACCCAGCTCAGCACCATAGATACCATGCAAACGACCTTTACCACGCCATTTTTGAATACCACCACCGATCGTAAAGTTCATGTTAGACATTTTTCTGTTGTCATTAACTGTAGCATCAGCAGAGGTGTTACCAGTTGCATGAACGATGTTGTCTGTGCTTTGTGAACCAAATCCGATTCTGAGTTTCAGGCGAAATGCAGTGTTCTCATCCTTTACGTACAAACCAACAAGTGTCTGATTCACCTGTGGGCTCAATGATGAATTGTTATTTGCATCCTTTGTAAAGAGGTTACCGAAATAACGAATCATATCTGTACCATCAACTCCAATGCTCCAATCACCGGCTTCCGGTAAAATGGGAGTTCCTCTTTTGGACATCATGTCCTGAGCGCTTGCAAGAATGCACGTACTTGCCAACGCTGCCGTAATTAGTAGTTTTTTCATAATATATAATTATTTAGGTTTATGTGGACAAATGTATTTCAAAATGCGATTTTACAAAACTTAGATCGCTTAGTTATTCACATACAAATGTTTATTGACTCATTCTCACAGACTAAAAAAAGGTTAAATTTTCTGAAACCTTTTTGTAAAAATGAGGTCAACTTACCAAACCCTAAAAATATAAATGGAGTGTGATTGCACCGGCATCTATCACATCGAGGCTAAGCTCCGAACTTTTCGCATTCCGGTTGCTGGTTTCCTTACCCGAAGCACCATCAGCAGTAACGGTAAATGTTTCTCTTTCTCCGTCAGCAATGAAGTTTACGCCATAGCCATATTCAGCACTCAGAGATAACTTAGGAGCAAAGAAATATTCGGCGCCAATGAAGCCATTCAAAAGCAGGCTAAACTGATTTGGATTATTCACCTTTGATGTTCTACTCGTGGCGGAAATACTGAGGTAATTTCCTGTCGTATCTTTTTGAGTCCAGTCGCTTGTTGAAGTCGGATCAGATTTATCCGATTTAAAAGAGTTACCATAAGTATAAGTATCGGTAGAGCTCCTAAAACCAATAGTTGCTTCAATACCGTAAATTCCGCGCAAGCGTCCCTTGCCCCTGCTTTTTTGTATTCCGAAACCCACAGCCAGGTTGCTGCTTGTCGATTTCCACGTGTCCGTTGTTTTTGCTTTGGGAGGAGCGCCCTGGTATTCATCATCATCAACGAAATTGTCTGTCGATTTTGCGCCAAGTCCGATGCGGAGTTTTAACCTGTAAGCTGTGTGATCATCCTTCATATATAAACCTACCAGCGTTAACGGAACCTGGGATTCCAGTATTGTATTGTTGTTATTATCTTTATTGAAAAAGTTTCCAAAATATTTCAATAGTGGGTCCGCCTGGAAACCAATACTCCAGTCTTTTGCTTCCGGTAATACTGGAGTTCCTTTTTTCGATAAGAGTTCCTGTGCACTCGAAATGCTAATTGCTGAAAATAAAATTGCAACGGTGAGTAATTTCTTCATTGTGTTTTATTTATTTTTTAGAGTTTAGATGAGTTCGTAAAAGTAATCCGCCATGGAACATCCTACAATTTTTAATCATTGTACACCATGTTTTGGGCATTTAACGCATAAATCAGCTAAATATTTTACTAACGGTTAAGAATCTTTTCACCTTCATAGTCAACATACTCTGAAAGTGTTAATTAATCTTTTATTAACAAAATTTGCTTGGTAATTAAAATTGTTTCTAACTTGCAAAGCAATTTTGAGAGAAAAAATATTGTTTAACCAAATCCAATTATTATGAGAAAACAGATTACGCTTTTCGCATTGTTCTGTGTATTTCTATGTATGCAGTCTTTCGCGCAAGACAGAACCCTAACGGGTAAAGTGACGTCCTCTGAGGACAACCTGGGAATCCCGGGAGTAAGTGTTGTAGTAGTAGGAACTACTATTGGAACTACAACGGACATTGATGGTAACTACAAACTCAATGTTCCATCAGGCGCCAAACAATTAAGGTTTTCAGGCGTGGGATTAAAATCTACATCAATAGACATAGGCGCTTCAGATGCGCTAAATCTTGCGATGGTAAATGATGTACTAAAGTTGGATGAAGTAGTTGTGACTGCATTGGGGATCTCCAAGGAAAAAAAAGCACTTGGATATGCGGTTCAGGAAGTAAGTGGTGGTGAACTTGCCCGAAGTGGTGAAACAAATCTGGTTGAAGCATTGTCTTCAAAAGTTGCAGGTGTAAATGTCATCAGCTCCACAGGGACACCCGGTGCATCTTCTTATATCACAATCAGAGGAGCTCACTCAATTACAGGTGAAAACCAACCACTCTTCGTTTTAGATGGAATACCTGTTGACAATTCTTCTTTTGTTAGTGGCAACCCTGATGAAGGAAGAAACAATCTTCCAGTTGGAGGTGTTGCAAATTCAAACCGTCTAATCGATCTCAACGCAGACGATATAGAATCTGTAACAGTCTTAAAAGGACCTGCTGCGGCTGCCCTCTATGGGATAAGGGCCGCTAACGGTGCAATAATAATTACTTCTAAAAAGGGTCATTATACAGTAGGTAAACCAATTCACGTTGATTTTAGTACATCACTTAGTTGGGAGATGGTAAATAAACTTCCCGATCTTCAAAATACTTACTCACAAGGATCTAATGGATTGTATAGTGACCCATCCACTTTAAACAGAAATTCATGGGGACCTGCGATTTCAACTTTGGGGTATGATCATGATATTCCGAATGCTTATAATAACTTCGGAACAATTGTTCCTATTAATGATCCTGGTGTTGATGAAGCAGCCAAAACATACGATCCTTACGATTTCTTTGAAACTGGAACAACTGCGAATAATAATATTAGTTTTTCCGGAGGAAATGAAACAAGCAATTTCATCGTGTCGATTGCTCATTTGGGTCAGAAAGGTATAGTTCCTAATAGTACTTTTAAAAGGACATCGGTACGTGTTGGAGGTGGAACAGAAATTTCTAAAAAAATCCATGTTAATGGAACTATCACTTATTCAAAATCCGGTGGATCCAGAATTCAACAAGGCTCTAACGTCTCAGGTGTCATGCTTGGGCTAACAAGAACCGCTCCTACTTTTGATAATACCAATGGATCAAATGATCCGGTAAATGACGAATCTGCATATGAATTACCAGACGGGACACCAAGAAGTTATCGGCCAGGCATATACGACAATCCTTATTGGACTGTAAATAAAAATCCATTCAATGACGATGTAAACAGGATGATTGGTAATACTGCAATTGTGTATGATCCTGCATCATGGGCTAATATAACCTATCGGGTTGGAACTGATTTTTATAGTGATCGCAGAAAAGCAGCTTTTGAAATTGGATCCGGTAATCTTCCAGCTGGACAGGTATTCGAAGATCAACATTATCAACGTGATTTTAATTCAGATCTTTTCCTTACATTGAAAAAGAGATTTGGGGCTAATTTTGGTGGAAGCTTGTTACTTGGAAACAACATGTATTCCACTTATCATCAACAGTTATATTCCCAAGGAGATGGATTAAATATACCAGGATTTTATCAAATGTCTAATGCACAAAGCGTGTTAAGCAAAGAAGAACAAGCCAAGAAAAGAACAGCAGCATTCTATTTAGACCTTGAAGCGGATTATAAGAGTATGCTATATATTGGGTTTACAGGTCGGAATGAGTGGTCAACTTCTCTACCTAATGCTTCTACTAACTCATTCTTTTATCCGGCAGTCAATTTGGGTTTTGTATTTACTGAGCCCTTAAAAATGGCTGACAATAAATATTTTCCTTATGGTAAACTAAGATTCTCTTACGCACAGGTTGGAAATGATGCTCCGATTTATTCCACATTTAATACCTATGAGTCTTCTGGTTATGGTGATGGTTGGGCTTCAGGAATCTTCTATCCTTATGCAGGTCAATCCGGTTTTGACAGGTACCCACAACTTGCTAATTCAAAACTGAAACCGGAAACGACAACTTCTCTGGAATATGGGGTTGAATTGAAATTCTTAAAAAATAGGCTTGGAGTTGATTTTACTTATTATGACTCGAAAAGTGATGGCCAGATTCTTCCGGTTGATGTTGCTGGATCCTCTGGTTACCGTACTGTTATTCTTAATTCAGGTAGTATCAGCAATAAAGGTATTGAATTAGGTGCATATATTACTCCGTTGATGTCTAAATCATTTAAATGGGATATTAATTTAAACTATAGTAAAAATAAAAATAAAGTTGAAAGTTTAGCTGAGGGCTTAGAGTCTCTTTCCTTAGGTGGCTTCGAAACACCAGGATCAAGGGCAGTAGTAGGTCAACCATTTGGAGTAATTTATGGTGGTCAGTGGCTCCGTGACGACAACGGTAACATCGTAATTGATGATGAAGGTGACGCTTCTACAAACCCTAATTTTGGATTTCCAGTTGCAGATCCTAAAGAAGGTGTGATTGGTGATCCGAATCCAGACTGGTTAATGGGAATCAGAAATACATTCACTTATAAAGGTTGGTCATTGACTGGTTTGTTGGATATTAGGCATGGCGGAGATATATGGAATGGAACTGAAGGGGCTTTGGTATCAATCGGAACAAGTGCCACAACAGAGAATCGTGGTGAAACAAAAGTATGGGAAGGTGTGAGCGGTCATCTTGATGCAGATGGTAATCTGGTTTCAAGCGGTCAGACAAATAGTACTACTGTTGTTCTTGACGAAAACTGGTATCGTAAAGGGAATGGAAGTGGCTTTGGTCCGATAGGAGAGCAATTTATAGAAGATGGTGGATGGGTACGTCTGCGTGAAATATCTCTCGCCTATCATCTTAATCCGAAGTATCTTAAGAAAACGCCTTTTGCCTCTATTGACATTTCCATTAGCGGAAGAAATGTTTGGCTCAAAACAGATTATAAAGGAGTCGATCCAGAAACAAATCTAACAGGAACCGGTTCATTCCGTGCAGAGGGATTTGAATACTTTAATATGCCGAATACTAAAAGTTATGGATTTTCAATTCGCTTAACACTATAATTAGTCACCACTTAATTTATAAGAAAATGAAAAAAATAAAAATAATTTCAACAATGCTTTCGGTGGTGTTACTGTTTTCCGTTTCATCATGCAAAAAGTATATTGATGAGGATATTAATGTAAACCCGAATCAACCTTCTGATGTTCCTCTCAGCCTTCTTTTGCCGAGTTTGGAGGGAGGCCTTGCATATACAACAGGGAGTGATATGTCAAGAATACCAGGACTTTGGATACAACAGGTTGCTGGTCTTGCAAATCAACATTTGGTTTTTGACAATTATGGCGTAAGTGAATCTGATATAAATAATATGTGGTATTTCAATATTTATAGTACAGCACTATCAAATGCTAATATTATAATTTCTAAGGCAAATGAGAATGGATCACCATACTATGCTGGTATTGGTAAAATCTTGATGGCTTATGGCTTAGGAATGACTTCCGATATGTGGGGTGATGTTCCTTATTCTCAAGCTTTCAAAGGAGGCGATGATCTTACACCCGGTTATGATTCACAACAATCAATTTATACGTCTATTCAATCACTTCTTACTCAAGCGAAGAATGATCTTGGTGCAGCAAAAAGTACTTTTATTCCTGGTTCTGACGATTTGATTTATGGAGGAGATAATGCCAAATGGATTGCACTTGCCAACTCACTTAGTGCACGTTATTGGATCCACTTAAGCAAAGTTCCGGGAAGTAATGCTTATCAAAATGCTTTGGATGCAATTGCTGCAGGCGCAATAACAACTAATGGTGATGATCCTAACTTTCCTTTCAGCGACTTTGTAACAGAAGGTAATCCTTGGTTTCAATTTAATGATCAAAGGGCAGGTGATATAGGAATGGGTAAATTTTTTGTTGATCTGCTTTTATCTCTTAACGATCCACGTCTACCAGCATACGCAACTACAGATGCCAGCGACACAGCATATTCTGGATCTGCTGCAGGAGCTGGTGATGGTGGTGTTTCTGCAATGGGTGCTTATGCTTCCAGTAGCAGTTCATCTATTCAAATTATCAGTTATACTGAATTGAAGTTTATAGAAGCTGAAGCAAAATTTCAAACGGGTGATTTGGCAGGGGCTGCAGCCGCACACAATGATGGTGTTATTTCGTCGCTAGATAAAGTTGGAGTAACAGATACTGCGTATATTACCGCTAATGGCACTGAAACATCAGCTACCATCAGCTTGAATAAAATAATGACTCAAAAGTACATTGCATTATTTTCCCAATGCGAAGAGAGTTTTACCGATTGGAGAAGAACAGGGATACCATCTCTGTCATTGGCAACTAATGCTTTAACAAATCAAATCCCACGTAGATTCCCTTATCCGCAATCAGAAAGGTTACATAATGGGTCTAATGTGCCACCTGCATCATTAATTACCAGAGTCTGGTGGGACCAATAAGCTGAATATTAATTTTATATAATAAAAAGCGGCTGCTCCAAAAGAACAGCCGCTTTTTATTTCTGAGATTGATATAATCTACCGTTCCTTCTCCCCCAACATCGGCACAAAACTGAACTGGTCCAGTTCATG
>JBDTTM010000232.1:0-6842 GCA_039930605.1 Bacteroidota bacterium | reverse complement strand
AAGAAATTTTCGGTTCCGTCTTTTCTGTATTTGCATGGGCAATGGGTGTTCCTTCTCAGGATACACATGTAGTAGGTCAGTTGCTCGGAACCAAATTAGCTGTGAATGAATTTGTTGCATACCTTGATCTTTCAGCAATAAAAACGACACTCGATCCGAAGTCATTGCTGATTGTAAGCTTTGCCTGCTGCGGCTTTGCCAACTTCTCATCTATTGCCATACAGGTTGGAGGAATCGGCGAACTGGCTCCGATGCGCAGGGCTGATTTAGCTAAGTTGGGATTCAAGGCACTTATTTGCGGAACACTTGCATCTTATTTGTCTGCGACAGTAGCCGGAATATTGATGTAATATTATTTATTCCTGAATTACTTTAGAATTGGTTCTTAATATTGCCTGAGACTTTTTGTTGATCTTTTATCTTGCGGATGAAACAGAGATCATTTTTAATATTGCTGTTTATTTTTCTTCTCGGAAAAAATGAGAATTGCCATGCCTCTCATGTTGTTGGTGCAGACCTTACGTATCTTTGTTTGGGAGGAAACAATTACAGGTTCTTCTTTACACTCTATCGGGACTGTTCGGGAGTTTCGGTCAATCCTTCTTATGATATTGGAGGATCTTCCACTTGTGGTGATAGTATATTCCTCACTGTTTACCCGGATTCTGTAAGAGAAATTGCACATACCTGTTCAACTGTTGTAACCAAATGCCTCAACATGGCGAGCCCATATATGGGAATAGAAGCCAATTATTACCATGGCGACATTACCATTCCATCGGCATGTAACCTGTGGACCTTCGGACTGTCACCAGCCATTTGCAACAGGAACGGTGCAATCACCAACCTGGATCCAAATGGTTCTGCATTCTGCACCTATGTGGAGGCAACATTGAACAATGATGCGGTTCAATGCAACAGTTCACCATCCTTTTCAAGTATCCCTGTCCAGTTTTATTGTGCGAATCAGGTTCAGTACTATGTTGAGCAGGCATTCGACATCAACGGAGATTCGCTTACCTATCAAATGATAGCACCACATTCAGATTCGTTGAATGACGTGATATATTTTCCGGGTTTGACAGCAACACAGCCTGTAACTTATTTCGATTCAACACGATTTAATCCGCTCACTGGTGAAGTGCGTTTTTTTGCCAATGGTCCTCAAATTACTGTAATGGCCATCCAGGTAAATGAATACCACAATGGAGTTCTAGTCGGAAGCGTAGAACGGGATATCGAATTGATTTTTGAAAATTGTACTAATAATTTACCTACTGCAACAGGATTAAATAACACTAACATTTATTCAACACATGTATGTGCAGATTCACTTGTCTCATTTTATATTGTGACCAATGATGCAGACGTGCTAGATGATACCAGGATTAACTGGAATGGCGGAATTCCCGGGGCAAGCTTTTTTTGCAGCGGAGGACACCGTGATGTTGGATATTTTTCCTGGAATCCTTCTTTGCAGCAAGTCAGTACCCAGCCATACACTTTTTCAGTCGCTGTGCACGATAATGCCTGTCCAACCGAAGGAATAAATATTTATAGCTATACTATTTATGTTGACACTTGTTTATCAACGGGAATATTTGCTGATGGAAATGCTTTCAATTCTTTTTCAGCAAACTACATTTCAATAAATCATTCTATCCATTTCAAATATAAACTGGGTAAAAAATGTGGAGCTGTAATTAATCTTTATGATGTAACCGGGCGGGAGATCAAAAAAGTTTTTATTGAAAAATCTGCGGGAGGAGAAATGGATTTGAATGTTGGTGAACTCTCCGGTGGATGGTACTTTTTAAACCTAAGAACAACTGACGGAACTTCTCAATCAGCTAAAATCGTGATTGAATAGCTGGCTTCCAATATTCATTTTAATCCATTCACAAATGTAGCTTTGCGCTTAATTGATTTTAAATGAAAAGGTATTTATTTCTGGTTCCATTTTATTTTTTGAGTTTCTTGCAATCTGAGAAATGCATTGCTTCTCAAATTGCAGGGGCAGAAATAACATACACCTGTACCGGGGGTAATAATTATAGATTTTATTTTACGCTCTATAGTGAATGTGGAGGTCAGGGAGCCGATACTTCATATACAATTTCCGGAGCGTCTTCCTGCGGTGATAGTGCCAAAGTTATCGTGAGCCGGGATTCGACGGTAGAAATAATGCATACGTGTTCGCTGATTTCCAGCAAATGCATCAACGCCGCCAGTTCTTACATTGGTATTGAAGCGAATTATTTTCATGGTGATGTTACGATTCCTTCGGCTTGTAACTTCTGGACATTTGGAATGAGTCCGCCTATATGTTCCCGTAATGGAGCAACCAATCTTGAACCGAATGGTTCTGCATATTGTTTATATGTGAAGGCGACTGTGAATAACAGTGTGCCGATTATTAACAGCTCACCGGTTTTTCAGCGGGTGCCCGGCATTTTTTTGGGCGTAGGTAATACTCAATATGTCTCGCAGTATGCGTTTGATCCTGATGGCGATTCATTGACCTTCGAGTTGATTAAGGCGCATTCAAATGAATTGAATGACGTTCAATATAAATTTGGTTTGTCGGCAACTCAACCGGTTTATTATACCATTCCTGATTCTACCAGTTGTAATCCCCGGTCTGGACAACTCAGGTTTATTGCCAATGTGCCTCAAACTGCTGTGGTTGCAATGCAGATCAATGAATTCAGAAATGATGTGCTCATCGGTAGTGTTGAACGTGATGTCGAATATGTTTTTGCAAATAATATTAATAATCCTCCGTCTCTTTCAGGAGTAAATGGACAAATTTCCTTCAACTGGCATATTTGCGCTGATTCATTGCTTACTTTTTTAATAAAATCAAGTGATATTGATGCCCAGGATCAGACCAGTATAAGCTGGCTGAGCGAAATCCCTTCCGCGATATTTAATAACAGTGGAACTCACCGCGATACAGGTCATATTACCTGGCAGCCATCTTTGCTTGATTTCAGAAGCCGCCCCTATTTTATTATCGCTACTGTTACGGATAGCGCATGCCCGGTTCCCGGAATAAATTCTTATTGCTATTCAATTTATGTTGATTCCTGTACCTCGCACGATGGAATCACCGAAAATGAAATGAATGAAATTCACTTTTCAGCTTTTTATAACTCATCTGGCCAATCAATCCGGTTTTACTATCATCTGAATGAACCTTCTGTCTCGACAATTTCACTTTATGATTTAACAGGGAGGAAAATGAAAATTGTAATGATTGAAAAATTGCGAGAGTCAGACGGGGTAATTGATGTATCAAGCGTTTCTTCCGGCATGTACGTGCTGAACCTTAAAATAGGTAATGCATTCTCAAAGTCAATTAAAGTCGTTATTGACTAACCAGAACTTTTCCACAATTGTAATCCGTTCTGTTCTCCTTTATAGCTTTGCATTTTTAGGAATAGAATGAAGCAATACCTCGATTTATTACGCCATGTCATGCAGCATGGCACAGAGAAAAGTGACCGTACAGGTACCGGGACTAAAAGTGTTTTCGGTTACCAGTCACGTTACGATTTGAGTGAAGGATTTCCACTGCTTACAACGAAGAAGGTCCATACCAAATCTATCATCCATGAACTATTGTGGTTCCTGAAAGGTGAAACCAATATCCGCTACCTAAAGGAAAACGGAGTGAGTATCTGGAATGAATGGGCAGATGCAAACGGAGATCTTGGTCCTGTATACGGCTCCCAATGGCGATCATGGCAGGCAGCAGATGGAAGTACAATTGATCAGATCACACAGGTCATTGGCCAGATTAAAAAAAATCCTGATTCAAGACGATTGATAGTAAGCGCCTGGAATGTAGGTGAAATCGATAAGATGAAATTACCTCCCTGTCACGCATTCTTTCAATTCTATGTTGCTGATGGAAAACTTTCGTGTCAATTGTACCAGCGCAGTGCCGATATTTTCCTGGGTGTTCCTTTCAACATCGCGTCGTATGCCTTGCTTACAATGATGATTGCACAGGTATGCGACCTTGAACAGGGAGAGTTTGTGCATACTTTAGGTGATGCGCACATTTATTCCAACCATTTTGAACAAGTGGAACTTCAACTATCAAGAGAAACAAGGCCGCTGCCAAAAATAAAACTCAATCCGGAAGTGAAGAATATTTTTGATTTTAAGTACGAGGATTTTGAGGTTGGGGACTATAATCCGCATCCGGCCATCAAGGCTCCTGTCGCGGTCTAGGCAGCAGAGAAAGCAGCCGAAAAAAAAACGTTATTGAGTCATTATAGCAGCCAGGAATAGCCGTCATTTGAATAGCCGAAAAAAATCGTCATTTAAGCATCCAAAACGCAGCCGTCATATGGTCATTGAGGCAGTGATAATCATTCGGGAATATTGTAAATTTGAATAGATTGCTGGTAATGTATTGGAATTAATGATGGAATTGAATTAGTAATTCATTAATCATATAATATCAGATTTTATTTAAGTATTTCTTTTCTACAATTGTGGACAATAATATTTTGAAATGGCAAATGTAGAATTAGAAAAACTTGACGTTTATCAGCGGGCAATGCAATGAACAGAAACTTTTGTTTTTATGCCAGAGGCTCTCTCACAGAAACTAAAACATGGACAGTAAAATACAGAAATAGAAAGCTAATTTCTGAACTTGAATTCAAAACACTAAGAAAAGTAATTGAGACACTTCATTTCAAACTGAACAACTACATCAATTCCATTGGCAAAAATTCCAATAATGACCAATGACTTATTGACGGCTGTTTTATTGATGACCATATTTTTAATTGCACAAATCAAAAAAGAAAGATAACTCCTATTAAAGTATGATACTTTCAATCATAGTGGCTGTTTCAGAAAACAATGTAATAGGTCGCAATAATGACTTACCATGGCATCTCCCGAGGGACATGAAATTTTTCAAAGACACAACCATGGGGCATTGCGTGGTGATGGGAAGGAAAAATTTTGACAGCATCACGGAAAAATATCGGCCTTTTGCAGGGAGGACGAATATAATTGTTACACGTCAAAAGGATTTTCAGGCAACAGGAACCACAACTGTTCATTCCATTGAAGCGGCAATTGACTTTGCAAAAAGTAAAAATGAAACGGAATGTTTTATTATTGGCGGAGGACAAATATTTGAACAGTCATTAAAATATTGCGACCGAGTTTACCTCACGCGTATTCACCACAGTTTTGAAGGTGATGTACACTTTCCGGTTTTGAATCCGGTGGAGTGGAAGGAAGTATTCAGAAAGGAAATCCCTGCAGACGAAAAAAACAAATACCCTTTTTCTTTTTTAACCTACGAAAAAGTATAATGAAAAAATCCCGAAAGCATTAAGCTACCGGGAATCCTCATTGTTTTATTTTCTTCTTGAATCTTGTCTCTTAAGCACCCATTTCCTTTTTTAACCTACGAAAAAACAAAATGAAAAATTCCGAAAGCATTAAGCTACCGGGAATCCTCATTGTTTTATTTTCTTCTTGAATCTTGAATCTTGTCTTTTGTCTCTTTCTTCTTATTTCTTATTTTTGACTTTTGACTTTTGACTTGTAACTTGTAACTTGTAACTTGTAACTTGTGTCTTGTGTCTTGTGTCTTCTTCCTACGCCACCTTCATCCTGTTAATATTCACCTTGCTGAATTTCTCTTTCGCATAAGGCAGTGTCAAATGGAATTCCTTTACTGCTTTTCCCTGTGATGGTAATTCATACATCGCATCCAGTAAGATTGCTTCACAGATAGATCTCAATCCACGTGCACCAAGTTTGAACTCCATCGCTTTTTCCACCACGAAATCAAAAACATGTTTTTCAATAGTAAGGCTAATGCCTTCGAGATGAAAAATCTTTTCGTACTGCTTGATAAGTGCATTCTTAGGTTCTGTAAGAATCAAGCGCAATGTTGCCTTGTCCAAAGGATCCAGGTGACAGACAATTGGCAGACGTCCGATTAATTCGGGGATCAAACCAAAGGATTTCAAATCAGCCGGACTGATATATTGAAGGTAATTACTCTTGTCGAAAACTTCTCCTTCTTTACTTGCCTTGAATCCCATTGCATGAGAGTTCAGACGTTTTGCGATTTTTTTCTCGATACCATCAAAGGCGCCGCCACAGATAAAGAGAATGTTCTGCGTATCAATGGTGATCATTTTTTGCTCCGGATGTTTGCGTCCCCCATTCGGTGGAACATTTACCTGTGAGCCCTCCAGCAATTTCAATAATGCCTGCTGCACACCTTCACCGCTTACATCACGGGTGATGCTTGGATTGTCACCCTTACGGGCAATCTTATCAATCTCGTCGATATAAACGATACCGCGTTCAGCAGCCGCTACATCATAATCTGCCGCCTGTAACAATCGTGTTAAAATACTTTCTACGTCTTCGCCAACATATCCTGCTTCTGTAAGAACTGTTGCATCAGCAATGCAGAAAGGTACGTTCAGCATTTTGGCAATGGTTCTTGCAAGCAACGTTTTGCCTGTACCTGTTTCTCCAACAAGGATGATGTTTGATTTTTCAATTTCAACTTCCTCCTGTTTTTTATGCTTGATGGAAATGCGCTTGTAATGGTTGTAAACAGCTACGCTGAGAACCTTTTTGGCTTCATCCTGGCCAATGACATAATTATCCAGGAATTTTTTGATTTCAATTGGTTTTAACTGGTTGAGCTGGGTGCTGATATTGTTCTTCAACCTGCTGCTCATCTCATCGCTGAGAATATTCTGGGCCTGCTGAATGCATTGGTCACAGATATGACCGGTAATTCCCGCTATCAGAACATAGGTTTCGCTCTTATCACGACC
>JBDTTM010000231.1:0-6899 GCA_039930605.1 Bacteroidota bacterium | reverse complement strand
AAGGCATTGCACTGACAAGAATTTCGCAAGGCACGATCTCTCCTGTTTCCCGATCGATGTAATGAAGCTTGCTCCCGGCAAAATCAACCTGAAGCATTTCGCCTGGTAAATGAACCATGCGCATAACCGCTTCTCCCTGTTTTTGGTTCTGAGATAGAAAAAAACAAAAGCGTGTATAGCGATACCCATCTGGAAAATCTTTCAGATACTCTTGCCACAAGAGTTGTTTGGTAACACCGGTCTTGCGAAGTTCTGAGAGAAAGTATGGGAGCAGCGAAGTAAAATTGTTTAATCGCTTTTCATCGTTATCAATTAGTGATGATGGTGGTTTGCTCTTGATCAATAACGAAAGTTCAATCTCGTTGTGCTCCAGCAGCTGTATAAAAGTAACACCAGTCATTAAAAATTTATCGCGATAATCTTTCACTGTATTTCGTGACATATTCAACAGTCCGGCAATCTTGCTGATGCTGGTGCTGCGGGAAAGATGTTCTAAGACTTGTCTGATTTGATGCATGCTCTTGGGTTGATTGGACATAATAGGACTTTGGTTTTTCGCAAAGCACTATTATTAAATCTCAAAAAACACATCAATAAATCCAAAGCAGGGGTGGTCAGTTGACAGTGAAACAGGGTGGTCAGTTGCCAGTGAAATGCCTGGTCAGTTGCCGCTGAAACAGGGTGGTCAGTTGGGTGTGAAATACTCAGAATTGAGCGGGGGGGATCTCCGACACTGTTTTGGAGCACAAAAATCGCTTTTGAATTTGATATAAAATTAATGGCCTTTTTGCAAAGATTCAATCCAAAAATTTAAAGGAGACAGCTGCTTGATCAACGCTGTTTTTTATCAGATTGAAGTCAAACAACATTTACTATTTACAAACAGATATTTCTTCAAGGGGCTCAGTGGAAATGTGTTCCCCCCAGGATAGGGTGTTGACCGTCCACAGTTATGGACGTACAAACAAGCTATCTTGCCAAACGAGCCATAGTACTAGTAAACCACTTTTTTATGAAGTGCATTGAATTCGGTTGCCGGACTTTTTCTTCTAATTAATCTTGGCAAAAAATAACAAGTGAATTGCTAGCTTTTTAAAATTTGCTTTTCATTCGAATTTACAAATTTGAATATAAAAGCACTTGTCGATTGTGGTAAATAGTCGATAGATTCCAGTAGCAATTGTCCTTCAGATTTATTATTTAGATTCTCCAGCTTGGCATTAGCAGGTAATCCAAGTGCTTTACGCGCAATTTCCCGAGCTCTTTCAATGCCATTAAAGTTAGTATTAAATGATTTTTTATCGTGTCTGGTCCCATCTTTATTCCATGACACTTGCTTATTTTTTGCTTTTATGTGCTTTACCTTTGCAACATGCACATGACGCTGATCGAATTCTTGCTTTGGCTGATCCAATCGTTCCCAATAATCTTTGTAGCCCGAGGGCTTCCATTTTCCTTCAGTTAGACTGGCTAGTTTGTCGTTATCGCCCGGATCAAATTGGACAATAATGTGAAATGGAGAATTGAATTCCTCAAAAGTTTCAATTACTACTTCTCTAATTATTTCTTTTAATTCTTTCAGATCCATTGTCTATAATATTATTTTTTTGTGAAGACTAGTTATTTATTTTGAACAATTATAGTGAAATTTACATCATACCTTCATCAGCAAAGGAATAAAAGCTTTCTGCTGTTAGGATCAGGTGGTCTAAAACGGATATTTCCAAAAGCTTGCCACCGGCAACCAATTTCTTAGTCAGGTCCAGGTCTTGCGGACTTGGCTTCGTATTACCAGACGGATGATTATGGGCTAATATTATTCCAGATGCATGACATTTCAGGGCCACTGAAAAAACCAATTTGGAATCGACAACTGTTCCAGCAATCCCTCCCTGTGATATTAGGTAATAGCCCAGGACCCTGTTTGCCCTGTTAAGTACTAGCATATAAAATTCTTCACGAAGTTCTATATCGTCACTCCAAATATTACGCAGAATTTCTTCTGCGTCCTTAGAGGTGGTTATTGAGCGCATTTCAGAATATTTAACTTTGGATTTGTAAGTTACTTTGATTTCAGAAAGCTTAACGTTGAATAGGTTCGGTTGCATAGCAAATGGTTTTTAATTTGATGCTTGAACCCACAATGGACTTTCGGGAATTCCAGAAGGAAATTGGAATAAATGTTTACCGCTTTTTTTATCGTAACGTTTATGCCGAGAAAACTTTTGGAATCCTGGAAGGGGATTTGGCTTTCCAAATCCTCCTGAAAAGACATTGTTCATTTGCATTCAAATTAAAAATGTTGTGCAACCGAAAAATAAAATTGACAAGAAAACTTCATAGGATTAAACTTACAAAGCTTATAAGCAATTAAAATTTAATTTTAGATCCGTTGCCCTTAATTGGGACCTTCCGGCACTTGCCGGATCGGAACGAACAACGGTCAAGTCGCTAACTGGCATAAAGGCTTTACTTTTTTCTAAGCTTTGTGTTAGGTTGGCTGTGGTTCTGAAAGGCTTTGTGATGAACATAGCTAGAGGAGCCACGTATCGCATAAAGCGGTATGTACAAGACCCGTTAGGTTCGTTCCGAGCGGGTCTTGTGCATTTATGGTAGATGTTATAAAAGAGTATCTAGAATGGAAGGGGACATACGCTCCCAGAGCAAGTATCAACTATAAAATTTGGCTTAATCGTTTCGTAGAGGTCTGTGGCGATAGAGCACTTGCGGATTATGGTGTAACTGACCTCGTTAAATATCGGAGATGGTTGGAGACGCGATTTGGTTCGTACTCCGTTCAATTTGCAACAGTCGTCATTAAAAACCTTTTGCAATATTGTAGAACACAAGCATACCCATGTTTGTCTCCAACACTCGTTAAGTTGCCTAGAATATTTGCTAAGTCACATAGGGCAGTCACTGAACTTGAGTACGGAAAAATTATTTCTGTTGTCCCAACAAATCAATTTGCAGCACTACGTGATTCACTGCTTATCAGGATGCTTTGGGATACTGGAATGCGGGTGTCTGAACTTTGTGATTTGGATTTGTCACAGATTAATGAAATCCAAAGATCGGCAGTGATTCAAACTAAAAAGAATGGTAAGAAGAGAATTATTGTTTGGTCGGAAGAAACACAACGAATTCTAATGAAGTACATGCCGATCCGATTGGAGTTTAATAAATTCAGCAATGCTAATGCACTCTTTGTCGGATACAATAAAGGCAGAGGTTGGAGTTCAAGGTTAACGTCGAGAAGTGTTCAACGTATTATAAAGTATAATGTTGACAGAGCCGGAATAAGAGAAAAGATAACTCCTCACAGTTTCCGACACGGCTGGGCACATAAGCGAAGAGATCAAAATGCCCCACTGGCCTTTATTCAGAGGGGATTAGGCCATTTGAATCCGGTTTCTACCTTTGTTTATGAGCAATATGACGATAAAGAGTTTGAGAGCAATGCAAATAAATATTTGACTATTAACAAAGCTTAGCGATTAAGTTGACAATAACGGAATTTAAAAACAATCATTGAGGTTATGGAAACCAATAATCTGGGGAGGTTAAAAAAAGTAGAGTCGTGAAGCATGGAAACATGAAGCAAATAATTTCACACGATGGCTTGCACAAGAGGAAAATCTTACATTGTTAGGAGAGGAGATAGGCTTTGAGATTAAGCTTCTTCAAATCGAAGCTGCCGTTGGAAGTTTTAACGTTGATATCCTTGCTGAAGAAGAAACTACGGGACGAAAAATCATTATTGAAAATCAGCTTGAGATCACCAATCATGATCACCTAGGTAAGGTCATCACTTATGCTTCAGTCTATGATGCAGAGATTATTGTTTGGGTGGTAAAGGATGCTCGCGAAGAGCATCGCCAAGCTGTTGATTGGCTCAATGAACACACTGATGAAAGAACTGAATTCTATTTGGTTAGAATTGAGCTTTGGCAGATTGAAAGTTAACCCTTTGCTCCGAAGTTTGAAATTGTTTCCAAGCCCAATGATTGGACAAAAGCTGTACGTAGTTCAACTGATACTAGGGATCTGACAGATACCAAAGTAAAGCAGTTGGAATTTTGGACACAGTTTAAGGAGTATGCAATGAAACAGCAGATTAAGCTTCATCTACAAAAAAGTTACCCGCGACACTGGTCAAATATAAGTATCGGAAGTTCCGATGCGCATATTGCACTTACTATTAATTCGCGTGAAGGCACATACGGGATTGAAATTTATATCACCGACAATAAGGCACTATATAAAGAGCTATTCAATCAAAAGGACAGCATTGAAACTGAACTAAAAGAAAAGGCGGATTGGATGGGGTTGCCAAAAAAAAGGCAAGCAGGATAAAAATTCTAGCGGCGGGGAAGTTCTCTGTCGAACATACATGGAAGGATATTTTTGAATGGTTGTTAAACGAAGCTGAAAAATTTCAACTGGTTTTTCCCAAATACATCCGGCAATAGGATTTGCTTGCCTAATTTGAGTGGCATGATATACTGGCCAAAGACGATTTGAAAAGTTAAGTTTCTGGTCTATATATTCCATGCTTATTCAAATATGCTTCAGCTTTTAAAGGAATTATATCCCTTTAATAAATGTATTGAGTGTCGCAAAAGTTCAGTTGTGCGAACTCGAAATCATTGAATCATATAAGCGAATTGAAAAGCATAGGAATATTTCCTGAGCTTTTTTATTTGTCCATAGCGATCTGTGGAGTCAAGCAGAGTTTTTCGGGAATCAATTTGGTAACAAGCTTAGTATTGCCCATTTGGGACTTCCGCTTTGCGGAATGGAACGAACAATGCGAGCCCAAGACGGATAAAGTTAGTTGCATTCTGCAGCTTACTCCATAGATCGCTGTGTTTACACAGCTGGTCGTAATTATCAGCAAATAAAATTAAGTACATGCAATTATTCAACATTTGCACTAAAAAGGATTTTGAAACGAATGGGGAGCAAAAAACGAAATGGTATAAGGTTGGCCTGATGAAAATAGCTGACAGTGGAAGGAAGTACATCAAGCTTTTTCAACAACCACAAACGGAGTTTTTTGTGTTCGACAAAGAGGAAAATAAACAGGTGTCAGAACCAGGGAATTAATAATCTCATTGCTTATCTAATCTCATGTTTCCAAATACCACGCCTGTTCCAAACTCGGTTTTTGATCTTTACATGAAAGATTTAAAATCCGCAGAACTAAAAGTCTTGCTCATAATAATTCGTCAAACACTTGGCTGGACTGACAGGCGTGCTGTGCTTGGAAGAAAGGAGATAGATTGGATCTCCAGTGGACAATTACAAAATAAAACGGGGAGTTCGCGGAGAGCAATAACCTCTGCTATAGAAATTCTTGTGGGGAAAAACCTTATTGAAGTGTTGGATCAAGAAGGTAACATCCTCAAGGAACCTCACATGAGAAAAGGTAAGCTGCGTTTATTTTATCGCAGCACGCTAACACGGACTTCAGTTGTGGAAAACGTGGGGATAACTGGTGTATTAAATGCAAATCGTGATGAAGCCTGCGCAAGAATTGCTCAGGACCTGCGCAAAAAAAGCTTAACACTTGCGCATAAAATGCGCATAACAAAAGAAACTCTACAAAACTAATTTTTACAAAATAACATTTAAAAAAATCTTCAAGATATTTTTTTGGCGGACTCATACTGAAACTGATTTTCATAAACAGTTCTTTAAACAATTTAAAAATAATTTTATGAGTCAATCAAATCAAACCGAAAAAGTTCGGGACGTGTACCAACTAGTCACTAACCGAATAATCGCTCATCTTGAAAATGGTGTAGTGCCATGGAAAAAAACATGGACTGAATCAGGGCTTCCACAAAATCTAATTACGCGGAAAGCTTACCGGGGAATTAACCTTTGGCTACTGTCTTCACTTGGATATCCAATGAACTTCTTTCTTTCGCTTAAGCAAGTGAAGGAGTTAGGTGGTGATATAAAGTCAGGGGAGAACCCCCACATGGTGGTTTTTTGGAAAAGAGTAGCAATGGCAAATACTAATACGGAAGACGTTCTGTATATGCCGCTATTACGTTACTACAAGGTATTTAATGTAGCTCAGTGCACTAACCTTCCTTTGGATAAAATTCAGATAGTGCAAATGAAGAATGATCCAATTGTTGAATGCGAAATGATTGTTCAGAACATGCCAAAGCGTCCTACGATTTGTTTTGGTGGAGATGGCCCTTACTACAATCCAGTAAAAGATTATGTAAACATTCCAAGAATTAATGATTTCAAAAATAGTCCAAGTTATTACGAAACATTATTTCATGAATTAATTCATAGTACCGGTTCTTTTGACCGTTTACAGAGAAAGGAAGTAATGGATGGAGATCGATTTGGTTCAGAGCCTTATTCACAGGAAGAATTGACCGCGGAACTTGGCTCCTGTTATCTGAAGTCTCATGCCGGGTTGAATGAATTCAGTCAAGAAAATAGTGCCTCTTACATTCAGAGTTGGTTGAAAAAACTTAAAGATGATAAGCGATGCATTATGTACGCAAGTGTACAAGCGCAACGTGCTGTCGATTTTATTTTAAATATAAAGTATGATCCCATTGTCTTGATGACTGAGCGACAAAGTGAAGTTTTCTAATCATATTAACACCCAACAGCGATTGCTATTGGGTGTTTGTTTTTGAATTTACTTCTTTTTTAGTGGTGGTAATATGAGGCTATTATCATAAAGAGCTAACTAATATATATGAGCCATAAAACACCGTTTTCCGTCGGGGTTAGAAAGTCATTACTTGGCAAACTGTCAGCATTCTTGCTGACTTTTTTATTTTTAATACAACCGCTTGCACCTGTCTTTGCACAGGAAGCATTAGGTATAACCGCGGAAGCTGCTCCTGTCGTAGGTACTG
>JBDTTM010000230.1:0-6900 GCA_039930605.1 Bacteroidota bacterium | reverse complement strand
GAGATGAAGGGCAGATAAATTCTGCTAACAATAAAGTTAAGTGATGTTAATAAAGAGCCGGGAAAATCCGGAATGATAATTTTTCTTACAGATTACCTCTCAGCGCCTGTTCCCGTTCAATGGCTTCGAAAAGTGCTTTGAAGTTTCCCTTACCGAAGGACTTGGCGCCCTTTCGCTGTATGATTTCAAAGAAGAGCGTTGGCCGGTCTTCTACAGGTTTAGAAAAGAGCTGTAGCAGGTAGCCTTCATCATCCCTGTCAACAAGGATTCCCAGCTTTTTCAAATCTTCAATGTCTTCATCGATTTTTCCAACACGGGCAAGCAGGTTATCGTAATAGGTTGTCGGAACCTGAAGAAATTCTACTCCGCGATTGCTGAGTTCGGTTACGGTTGCGAGTATATCTTTTGTCAGTATGGCAATATGTTGCACACCTGCCCCCCGATAAAACTCCAGGTACTCATCAATCTGTGACTTCTTTTTTCCTTCAGCAGGTTCGTTGATCGGGAATTTCACAAAACCATTCCCATTGGAGACAACCTTGCTCATCAATGCAGAATATTCTGTGGAGATATCCTTGTCATCAAAAGTGATGATCATTTTAAAGCCCATCACATCTTCGTAAAACTTCACCCACTCATTCATTTTGCCGAGTTCCACGTTGCCTACGCAATGGTCAACAACTTCCAAACCAACCGGAGTTGTTTTGAACAATGATTTAGCTGCTTTATAGCCAGGCATGAAAGCGCCTTTGTAATTCCGGCGTTCTACAAACTTGTGAATGGTATCGCCATAAGTATGAATAGCAGAAATTTTCACTTCACCCGATTCATCATTCAGTGTTTGCGGCTGCGTGTGTGCTTTTGCTCCACGGCTCATGGTCTCGTAAAAAGATTTTTCTGCGTCATCAACCAGCAGGGCCAGCACCTTAACCCCATCACTGTGTTTGTAAATATGATCAGCAATTTCATTGTTCGGGCCCATCGGAGTTGTGAATACGAACCTGATTTTTCCCTGTTGTAACACGTAGGAAGCACGGTCGCGGACCCCGGTTTCAGGACCAGCGTAGGCAACAAGTTCGAATCCAAATGCATGCTGGTAATAGTAGGCCGCCTGCTTGGCATTGCCTACCCAAAATTCAATGTGATCAGTTCCGAGTAATGGAAGAAAGTCTTCAGCCATGGAGTTTAAGTTTTAAGTTGCAAATATCGCAAAAGAAATGGCGGCAGAAATTCCAATATTCATCTATTTAACTCTTCCAATCTTTTACCATCTTTGTCCCGATGAGCAGGATAATGGCAATTGACTATGGCACCAAGCGGGTTGGAATAGCAGTAACGGATCCAAACCAGATCATTTCCACAGGTCTTGACACGGTTCATTCAAAAGACATCATCGAATATCTGAAGAAATATTTTCAGCGTGAGGAAGTGGAGTGTATAGTGGTGGGCGAACCGAAGCAAATGGACGCCACCGATTCAGAAATGGCTGTTCATGCGAATCAATTTGTAAAGCAGCTAAAGAAGAATTTCCCTACCATACCGGTAAAAAGATATGATGAACGATTCACCTCAATACTTGCAAAGCAGGCCATATTGATGAGTGGAGTGAAGAAAAAGGGAAGACAGGATAAGGAGTTGGTGGATATGACTAGTGCGATTATTATTTTGCAATCTTATATGGAAAGCTTGAATAAGTAGGCATTTGGCAATAAGAAAAATAAAACAGAACCGAAATTCAATGAGTTAAAATTAAATAAAATAGAACAATCACGAAAATGAACCTATCTCCATTTCCAACTGCCAACAGCCAACTGCTTGCTTAATTATGATCTACCCCATTGTTGCATACGGTGATCCGGTTCTGAAGAAGAAAGCCTCAGAAGTACCGAAAGACTATCCCAACCTTCAGGAGTTAATTGCAGATATGTATGAAACCATGTACAATGCGCATGGCGTAGGTTTGGCGGCCCCCCAGATCGGCCTGTCCCTGCGTTTATTTGTAACGGATGGAGCACCTTTTGAAGAGGAGGAAGTAAAAGATTTCAAGCAGATTTTTATCAATGCCAAAATCCTGGAAGAAGACGGTGAAGCATGGAAATTTAACGAAGGTTGCCTGAGTATTCCACAGGTAAGGGAAGATATTTCAAGATTGGAAACCATCCGCATCCAATACTATGATGCTGAATGGAATTTAAAGACAGAAAATTTTGATGGACTTGCGGCGCGTATAATTCAGCATGAGTATGACCACACAGAAGGAATTCTTTTTGTCGATAAAATTTCTCCCTTACGCAAGCGACTTATAAAAAACCGGCTCCTTGATATATCGAAAGGCAAGGTAGAGGTGGATTATAGAATGAAATTCTCTATCAGAAAATAAAAATATTAACATAATTAATACCTTACCGAAGTACGAATTTTAAATCGAATATACGAATATGCGAATTACGAATACAGTCATTATTATCACTTCATTATCAATTTTTGTTTCCTGTAAATCAGAGAAGGAAAAACTCACAGAGCAGATAAAGTCGAATGAGTCATTGCTTTTTAATGACACCACGAAAATGTTGAATCCGAAAATTGCCAATGATGAACTGGCGGCATACAGGAAGTTTGCAGATGCTTACCCTGAGGATTCAGCGTCTGCAGGATATTTATTTAAAGCTGCGGACCTTGCTCATGGAATGCGGAAATCGCATGATGCAGTCAGTATATACAAGGATTTTATTTCCAGGTATCCCAAAAATAATAAAATTGCAGCGGGCTATTTTTTACTTGCCTTTGTTTATGACAATGACTTGAAGCAAAAAGATTCGGCTAAAATTTTCTACAGGGAATTCCTCGAAAAATTTCCAACACATCAACTGGCGCCTTCTGCCAAAGCGTCTCTCGACCAGATTGAAATGGGATTGACGGACGAAGAGCTGGTAAAAATGTTTGAGGCGAGATTGGATTCGACAAAGAGAAAATAAGCTCAACAGCACCATTTGAGAAACTTTTGGTCTGGGTCAGCATCAAAATTAAGCCGCTAATTTCACCTGCCTACCAGCAGGCGAATTAACACGAATCACATTGTTGGCGTACCAGCACATTTTCAAACTGAGATGCAACCAAACTTTTTACTCCGAAAAATTCTCTACTAATTTCCTTTCCAGTTCTTCCAGCGAAACATTTACTTTGATCTGTCCTTCCTGGGAAAAAGATATCTCTCCTGTTTCTTCGCTTACCACAATTGCCAAAGCATCGCTTTGTTCAGTAATTCCGACAGCTGCACGGTGACGCATTCCAAAATGTGCAGGCAGTTCTATGTTTTCTGTCACCGGTAAGACACAACGTGCTGCTTTAATTTTGTTGTTTACGATAATGATCGCACCATCATGCATCGGACTGTTTTTGAAAAAAATACTCTCGATAAGACGTTGGGAAATTTCTGCATCCATCGTATCGCCTGTGCTACTGAAATATTTCAATTCTGATGATTTGGCAAGGACCATGATGGCACCTGTTCTGTCCTTCGACATCTGTCGGCAGGCTTTCACTATTGCTGATACATCAAGTGCTACCCTTTTTTGCGATTGCCAGTTCCAGGGAAGGATCTGCCTGGTGAATGGATTTTGAGCAATGTAGCTGTTGGTGCCCAGCACGACCAGGAACCTGCGAACTTCCTGTTGGAAAACGATGATCAGTGCAATGAATCCGACGGAAATAAATTGTCCAAGCAAGGTGCCGATAAGTTGCATATTCAGGACTTTCACACAGATCCAGTAAAGTGCGTATATGATCAGCAGTCCGATGAAAATATTGATGGCAACTCCTCCACGCAGAAGGTTGTAGAGTTTATATAACAGGTAGGTCGCCAATGCAATGTCGATGAGGTCAATCAACCGGACTGTGAGGAAACCAAAGTGAAATAAATCCATTGGGTGAAATTACAAAATATCGAATCCTTAATATCGAAACTCGAAATAAAACTATTAGAATGATATTGCTTGTTTTGGATTTGGTTTCGAATTTCGGGATTATTTATTCGAGGTTTTTCCCGTTAGTTTGATTGTTTCTACTGCCTCTTTTACATCATGCACCCTGAGAATATTTGCTCCCTTCAGCAAAGCTAATGTATTGAGTACAGTGGTTCCGTTCAAGGCATTTTCAGGTTTTGTTCCGAGCACTTTGTTGACCATTGATTTTCTTGAAAGCCCTGCCAGTATTGGCCTATCGAAGATTTTAAAAAGATCGAGATTGTTCAGTAACTTGAAATTATGATCTGTTGTTTTCCCAAAACCGAATCCTGGGTCTATAATAATATCAGTTACACCGGCAGCATTAAGCCGGAAGATACTGTCGGAGAAAAAATCCATGACTTCTTTTACGACATCCTTGTAAGTGGGATCCAACTGCATTGATTGAGGATTTCCCTGGATATGCATAAGAACATAAGGTATTTTATGGCGGCCGATGGTCTCGAACATTTTCATATCCATTGTTCCGCCGGAAATATCATTGATGATATCAGCGCCTTCCTGTGCTGCATTCGCGGCTACTTCAGCATAAAAAGTATCTACCGAGAAAATTACTTCGGGAAAGGTTTTACGAAGTAAAGCAAGCGGCTTTTGAAGGCGGAGCCATTCATTTTTTGAAGAAACCAATTCTGCGCCCGGTCGTGTAGACTGAGCACCGACATCGATGATCTTTGCGCCCTCATCAATCATTTTATGTGCGTAATTCAGCATGCTGCTCTCATTTTCAAAATTTCCGCCATCATAGAATGAATCGGGGGTAATATTTAATATTCCCATCACCATGGGTGTTGAACAATCGAGTAATTTTCCCCTGACGTTTAAATAATTCTTCATGAAAAATGTATCTTCGGGCGCTTTTAATTATGGTAACAACTTCAACTCAATACGACACCGTAGTTTCACAGTGCAAAGATATTTTTCTAAAGAAGATGGAAGATTATGGCACTGCATGGAGGATTCTGCGCATTAGTTCTATTACAGACCAGATTTTTATTAAAGCCCAGCGGATCAGGAGCATTGAAGAAAAAGGTATTCAAAAAGTGGAAGAAGGGGTCGATTCCGAGTTTCTTGGCATCATTAACTACTGCATCATAGCCCTTATTCAGCTCGAAAAACACAGTGATACCAACCTTGAAATGAGCGCTGCCGAAGTAGTTGTCCATTTTGATAAGCACATTGATGAAGCCAAGCGCCTGATGGAAAATAAGAATCATGATTATGGTGAAGCATGGCGCGATATGCGGGTGAGTTCCATGACTGACCTGATCCTGATGAAGATTCTAAGGATTAAGCAGATTGAAAATCACAATGGACAAACACTGATAAGTGAAGGTGTTGCAGCGAATTATTATGATATGCTTAACTATGCAACGTTTGCCCTCATTAAACTTTCAGAGAATACGGACTAAGTTTGCAACCACTTTTTAATTTTCCATTCTTTCAATATTCCAGTTTATGAAAACCGTTGTACGAATTATACAGTTTCTTGTCGGGGGACTATTCCTTTTTTCGGGATTTATCAAGGCAGTTGATCCGCTGGGAACGAGCTATAAAATGCACGACTACTTCAGTGCTTTTCAGACTGATTGGCCTGCTTTCAAATTGCTATGGGATTTCATGAGTACCTATGCGACCCAACTGGCAGTTTTCATGCTAGTTTTGGAATTGGCACTTGGCCTGGCACTGATCATCGGATGGAAACGCAAGTTTACGCTATGGGCAATGTTTGCACTGCTGGCTTTCTTTACATTTCTCACCGGTTATACATTCCTCTCCGGCTATACAATGGGTCATTGGTACAACCCATCAACCTGGGTATTCAATGACAGGGATATGAAAGTAACTGACTGTGGATGTTTTGGTGACTTCCTCAAGTTAAAGCCTTATACTTCTTTCTATAAGGATTGTGTACTGGATCTGCTTGTTATTGTATTGCTCTTTGGAAATGGAAAAATGTATTCATTGTTCCGCGACAGATTCGGGAATATCGTTGTTGGGGTAGGAACATTTGCTGTATACATGTTTTGTCTTTCCAACTACTATTGGGGATTGCCGATAATTGATTTTCGTCCTTATGCAATTGGTAAAAGTATCAAGGAAGGAATGCAGCTGCCTCCCGGTGCCAAGAAGGATAGTGTAGCAATGGTCTTTATTTATGAGAAAGGTGGAAAACAGGTGGAGCTTTCTACTGATCAACTTCGTACGATTGACAGTACCTACAAATTTGTTGACAGAAAAGATAAGATGATTCGTGAAGGCGACCATGCGTTGATACATGATTTTACAATTAATTCGGTTGATGGCACTGACATTACCGATGACGTATTGAACATGGATAAAGTATTCCTGCTGGTTGCCAATGAAATTTCGCACAGCAACAATAAAGTACAAAACAAGGTCAATGACTTTGTTGCGCTTTGTCACAAAGAAGGGATTGATTTTATCGGGATGACATCATCTTCACCGAAAGAAGTGGATGCTTACCGGCACGACCACAATTCAATGTTTGACTATTACTATTCAGATGCGACTACATTGAAAACGATGATTCGTGCAAATCCCGGGCTGATGCTATTAAAGAGAGGAACTGTGGTTGCCATGTGGCATCACCGTGATTTTCCAACCTTTGATGAAGTAAAACAGGAATATCTTAAATAAATATCCAGAAGGCATCCCGCTTAATCTTTTTTTCCTTCAAAGTATTTCCATAATTTATCATCAGGCACTGGTGCGATTACTGTAACAGGTTCCTGCTTTGAAGGGTGTATAAATTCAATTTTCCTTGCATGCAGGGATATAGAACCATCTTCATTTGAGCGGGGATATCCATATTTCAAATCACCTTTAATCGGGGAACCGATTTTTGCTAACTGTGCCC
>JBDTTM010000229.1:0-6902 GCA_039930605.1 Bacteroidota bacterium | reverse complement strand
ATTATGATTTTATTGCGGGCAATAGAGTTTACAATGTACCTAACCCGTTGAATGTAGCATGGAACGCATTCACACCAACCGGACAATTATCCCTTGCAGCTCTTTATCACAATTGGAGCGATTCTGATATTCCTCCCCCTTGCTCAGGGGTGTGGAATAATCAAACCGATATACCTTTAGGGGATGAAAACACGCAAATGAGTATATCAATTCCGTTCGACTGGAATAACTGTCCACCGGAAACGTTAACCATTGATGATCATACAGTGATAACCACATTGAATCCCGGAACGCAGAATGCTCTTTCTTTTTTTGCTTCTGTTCCGTCGTCAGTTGGAAATCAAATAATACCTTCAGCTTCAGTCATGACTCCAGAAGCCATAGGCACTGTACATGTAAATACAAATGTTGCAGAATGGGATCTGGAAGTAAAGGGACTGCTGCCAAGCATAGATGCTGAGAATGCTTTTATCTATGTACCTAATTTTTGTCCAGGTAATATAGACTTGAGTCTGCTCACAGTAAAAGAAAGCGGCAATATGCTTACGGTAACACATTTTGCGAGTGGAGCAGCACTGGTTGAACTTGGTTTGCTTACAGTGCCTTATGATTACGTGTATCATTTCAGCGCACCTGTTACAAGTTGCAATTCATTTGGTGTATGCAGCACATTTGTTTATACAGGCTATCGTTGTGACAATTATCCTGCAAATGAAAATTCACTTCCATTTGTTTGCAATAATGACCCTCTTACTTCACCAAGTGATCAGCATGTTGAAATGAACGTACAGTTTGATCCTATAAATATTACTGCTTCTCTTAATCCAGGTTACAGCAGCATATGGAACCGTTGCGTTGAACAAGGATTTGATGTGACTATTCATTCTGGTGATGCAGGAGGAAGCAGCCACATTACGCTTACACTTGATTTTGGGAACTCAGTTCAGGCGAATGAATTATCTTTTGATGAAAATAACTGTACACTCACATCAAGTGTTGCATGCGGAAGTATTGTATTTTCTGCTCCGACAGTTTCCAATGCAAACGGTATCTATACTTTAGAATACCACCTGGAGGATGGTGGACAGGATTATTTTTTACAACGCGGATGCGATTTGACTTTTCACTTTAGCTTGAACCCTACATGCGACTATGTTCAAGGAACTGAAACTACACCATTTACGATTAGTGTAGCATACGCGCCTTATTGCGATGAAAGCAATCCTGTTGCGATTAACGGCATTATAAGCACTAATGGCTGGCAGTATGGTGACCCTGTTAACGATCTCTGCCAGTGCAACGGTGCACTTGCAGTAAACATATACCCAGTACCTGTTCTTTGCATAGGCGGGTGTGCTACATTAACAGCAAATGCCTCCGGAGGGAGTGGCAACTATACTTACAGTTGGAACAATGGTAGTACAAGCAACAGTTACGATGAATGTAATAGTGATCCATGTTTTAACACTTATACTGTTACAGTTGATGATGGCACTACAACGGCTTCCGCATCAGTAAATATTTATGTGGTGGACAACCAGGGATTTGATTGCTGTATACCCGATAACTTTGACCCGGTAAATGATTTTGATTTTTCGAATAAAAATGTGGCTCAGATCGCAGTTGACTATCCTGCCGCTGTGGTATGGAATGTAAACCATTACGAAATCGATTTGCTTGGTTCAACGGCAACTATTCTGATAAATGGGATATTTACGGTGGAGGAGGATTTTTCTTTTTTAAATTGTGGAAATGTACAAATGGGCCCAGGTGCATACATATTCGTGCAACCTAATATTACATTGATAACAAATAGTTCTACATTCCAGGCATGCAGCAACATGTGGCAACAAGTTCGCCTGAATGGAGGGTCACAATTGCATAGTGATGGAAGTACTTTCCGTGATGCTGTTTCGGCTATTAGCGCAACAGGAAGCAATGTCACTCTTGATGTACTCAGCAGTACTTTTGACCAAAATTTTGTTGATATAGAAGTTCAGCCAGGGAG
The DNA here is from genome assembly GCA_039930605.1 of Bacteroidota bacterium. GTDB lineage: Bacteria > Bacteroidota > Bacteroidia > AKYH767-A > 2013-40CM-41-45 > JAPLDB01. The sequence goes on along the minus strand of JBDTTM010000229.1, from coordinate 4,894 downwards.
CGCCTACAACGTGAGTTTACAAGACAATACATTTGACTGTACCAACACTCTGAAAGACCCTTACCCAGGAGTTCGTACTCACATGCATGTGCATATCGAAAGTGTCACCGATGTTATTGATATAGGAAACACCATTGGGAATAGATTTTTCAATGCGGACTATGGTGTTTTTGCAGTGCGCAGTAATATTTGGGCGAATAATAATAGTTTCACTAATTTTATGCCATATGCGCATGCTGACGGTGTTGCAGCTTTTGGTACTGATTGCCGGATGTTTGATTTTGGAACTTCCATTACAGTCCTGAATACTTTTGAACAATGTGTATACGGGATTCAAACCAAGAATAGCAACTGTAATCTTTTGTACAATACATTCAATGATATTCAAGTAGGAATAAACAATGTATCAAGTTTAGGTCGCAGAATGAATATTCAGTTTAACATAATGGATGAAGTTACTACTGGTATCCTAAGTGCAGGCAATATGCAGAGTACTATCAATATTGACGACAATGAAATTACAACCCGCGATCCACTATTGGGAAGTACTTCACATGGCATTTACTTAGGCGCAATAGGTCCTTATCAAGTAAACACTTATAATATTTACAGTAACAAGGTTTTTTCAAATTCAAGTTATGGAATTCAAGTGGAGAATGTTGGAAGTGTGAATGTATATGACAACACTGTTGAGGTTTGGCATTTAGGGAATGTGTCACATGGGCTGCAATACGGTATTCGTGGAGATGGCTGTGGCAAATCATTATTTGATCATAACTGCGTTTCACGAAGTCAAGGAAATAAGCTTGGTACAAGAGGTATAACTCTTGGAGATTGTTTTGGAAATCTCGTTAAGTGTAATACAACAGCTGATACCTATCTTGGTTTACAGTTTATAGGCGCTTGTGATAAAACACTTACAAGAGGAAATACAATTAGTGACCATGAGCAAGGATTTGTAATGGGTGACCCATTGATTCCAGCTATAACAAAGATTGCAGACCAAATTGAATTTCTTGATGGTGTATGGAAGTTGGTAGGAAATATTTACCCTACCGCCGCACAATACCAAAATGTTTCGGACACTTATACATATTCAGTTCCACTCGTAAATGTTCCGTTATATAAATACTATGGGCTTGGTGTAGAGAATGACCATCCTTTTACAAATGGAGGTTTTGGATTTTCTAATCCGATAACCCCAATATTTCTAAATTATATTCCCTATGACAGGTGCCGGCCTTGTATAATAAAAACAGTCGATGTAGAAAATCCGAGAAAAGATTCTGAAGTAGGTGAAGCAGAAGATATTGCTCAATCTTCTGTTGGTAATACTGAAGATGGTGATTTGATATGGAAAGCGAAGAGATCATTGTATGAAGAATTGAAAACGGATAGTGGATTATTGGATAGTAGTACTGTTGTTGAAACTTTTTTTGATACAACAGGAATGATGGCAATTGGACAATTAAGCGAAGCAAATGAAGCAATTGCAATTCTTGCTGATTCTACAGTTCAAGAGGATTCCCTTCTGCGGCAACAAAAAATAAGCGAAGCCAGTCAGAAAACAACACAAATCGATGCATCGAATTCTCCGGAAGCAAATGAGAAGGCAGTCAATGAAATTTATATTAACTCAATCGGTCAAGGACGATATGAATTTACAGAAAGCGAAATTTCAATGCTTTTGGCAATTGCCAATCAATGTCCATACACAGGTGGTTATGCGGTTTATTACTCTCGAAACCTCGTACGAATGCAGAATGGTTTTTCAACCTTTAAGGATGACCTATCTTGTTCAGGATTTAGCGCAAGAAAAGCAAACCCTGAAGCTGAATCGACCAAATTTTTTAGAAAATTTAATGTATTTCCTAATCCAACAACCGGCATATTGACTATCGAAGATTATAAAAACACTGACTCTAAAATTGATTTTATAATCGAGAACTCATTAGGAGCTCAGTCTTTTTTTAAATCTTTAATAATGTCAGAAGGAAAATGCCAGACGGATATTTCTGAACTCTCTCCTGGTGTTTATAGATATAGAGTAATTACCGAAAGTTCAGTGGTGGGTTCAGGGAAAATCGTGGTTATTAAATAATTGGTTTGAAAGAGCCGGAATTTTTCCGGCTCTTTCTTTTATCTTTTGAATATGCGAGTCACGTTTGTTTTTGTAATACTAATACTTAAGTTGGTTTCTGATACTTTTTCCCAAAACAGGAACAATATTATGATGCTCGGAACATCCGGAACTGCAAATCATGATAACTATGGAATTGACTTCAGTGCAGGTCAAGCGGATACGTTTTCCTTAATCCGACCAGTGGATTTTATGTTCTGTGATGCTGGTATATGTGATACCACAGGACAACTTATTTTTTATACAAATGGAGTTAATGTAGAGAATAGGAACCATTCAGATATGCTCAATTCTGCTTTCTTTAATCCTGGTCTTGCGACAACGGTCTGGTATTATGGTTTAAGAATCCAGCAAGCGTGTTTGATACTTCCTGTGCCCAGCTCTGATTCGATGTATTATATTTTTCATGAATCAGCCGAGCAACTTCCTGGACTAACCAACGGTCCGATCAATCTTAGTTACAGCGAAGTGAATATGAACTTGGATGGTGGACTTGGTGGGATAACAGCAAAAAAGAATGTACATATAATAAATGACACTTTAATGTTTGGTAGGGTGGCCGCCTGTAAACATGCCAATGGAGTTGACTACTGGGTATTGACCCATGAGTTTTATTCAAATAATTTTTACAAAGTATTATTGACTTCGGACACTATGGTAGTAGATACACAGTCTACCGGACTAATAAACACAGATCTCGGAGGTACTAATTATTATGGTCAAGCATGTTTTAGCCCGGATGGAAAAAAGTATGCATTAGAAGTGATGGATTCGATTATCGAAGTATTTGATTTCGACAGATGCACAGGCGCGTTATCAAATCCGATTTATCTTACTCATGGTGAGAATGTCCAAGGTGGATGGCTTGCATTAACAGGATTGGCCTTTTCTGCAAGTGGCCAGTATCTGTATGTTAATAATAATATAAAGATATGGCAGTATGATGTTTATGCGGGCAATGTATTGGCATCGGAGCAATTAGTTGCAGAGTGGGATACTTTTACTGCACCTTGCTGTAATTCATATACTACCTTCTTCATGATGCAATTAGCGCCAGATAACAGAATATATATTACGCAAAATATTGGCACTAATATTTTACATTATATTGAGTTTCCAGACAGCGCAGGTGTAGCATGCAATGTGGTTCAGGACAGTTTTATTACCCCCGGATTTAATACATTCAGTTTTCCAAACATAGTTAATTACGATTTGATGAATGACACAACAAGTGCATGTGACACAATATTAACATTAGTCAATCCTCAAATGCAAATTGGGAAGCAAATCCAAATATATCCCAATCCCTCAACTGAATATTTTTGGATAAACTATGCGTTGCCGGTAAATGAGCGAGCGATCCTGGAGCTTTATGATGCTCTTGGAAACAGGGTTCAGCAAAATATACTGTATGGACACAGTAAAACTTTAATGGTGCATACAGAAAATCTTCTTCAGGGAGTTTATTATTACCGAGTGGTTTATGGAGTTAATAATATAGGCAGCGGTAAGATAATCAAGATAGGGTGAAAGCAGCTTGGAACAGCTGCATCTTTGCTAAATGCTTCAACATTATCTTATAGAATTTTGAATTACTAATTCACAAAGGATACTTTCATGCCATTTGTCAAGCATAGATTCTCAGAGCATAATATTAGTCCCAGAACTGAGATATTGATCATTGGAACATTCAATCCAGAAACGCCAAATAACTCCGCAGACTTTTTTTACGGTCGAAAAAGAAATTATTTATGGCAACTTTTACCGGCCGCATTCGGACACGATAGCTTAAAAAGTAAATCAATCGAAGAAAAGAAAAACTTCTTGTCTAAATATTTTATTGATTTCGTGGATTTGATTTGTGAAGTAGATGTTGAAGAAGGACATGAGTCAAATTATGAAGACAAATACATTGATAGTAGAATAACTAAATGGAAGAACGTTGTGGATGCTATTAAGGAATTAAAATATTTAAAAAGGGTAGCATTTACGCGTAAAACATTGACCGGCATTCCTAAAATTAGTAAGATGATTCTGGAAGTGAAACAATATTGTGATGAGACAGGAATATCTTTTCAATTTCTTATGACACCTGCCCGCACATATTCAGCATTCAAACAAAACCTTTGGACTGATTTCTTTATCAATGGTAAATGATCAGCAAGCCAGTTAACTCTTTCTTCCTGATGAATTGTCTTTGAAGTTAACACATGATTTTATTTTGGAGCTACTTTAGTTTAGTGGTGAGATGTCTGCTATCAAACCCACTTATCTTCAACACAAACTGCTTGGTATTTTAAAGAGAAGGATTGAGATGAATAGACTGAAATAGTTTCGACTTAATTCGATTATCAGTTGAATGAAATATTTAGATATTTCCGGTCTGTAATCGGAATGGGAGGTATTCAAAAGGTAGGCTCAGGTTATCTTTAACAAAATTAAAGTATGCTCTGTCTGATTCTTTCATCTCTGATGGACCAATTACAAAGAGTTTCATTTTCTTTTTACTCGAAATTTTTGAGGCATAAAAAATAAGTTGACCTAATGCTTCCCTGATGCATCCCCTTGCGTGAGGTGATGTTTTTACTTCGTACAGTTCAATGCAGTTTTTATTTTCGAATTTGATGTCGACAAAATTTTCTTCCATGCTGATGAACTCATCATCCGTTGAATTCCTTTCAGCTCTGAGATGTTCAAAAAACTGCTGCTGCAACTTATTGTTATCCTGACCACCGCTCGGGCCTGCGGCTGGCT
>JBDTTM010000228.1:0-6973 GCA_039930605.1 Bacteroidota bacterium | reverse complement strand
GAGAAAAATATCCATAACTTGAATCCGAAAAATGTAATGAAACGCGGCTACAGCATTACGCTTTCAAATGGAAGGCCGGTCACAACATTCAATAAATTAAAACAGGGAGACAAACTAAACACAATTCTTTACGAAGGGAATGTATTAAGCACTGTAAATTCAATATCCAAACCAACCGACAATGAGCAAACAAATTAATTACACAGACGCATTTGAAGAATTGCAGGCAATCGTCACTGAGATTGAACAGGGAGAAATTTCTGTTGACGAACTTTCGCAGAAGGTAAAGAGAGCTTCTGAATTAATAAAAATCTGCAAATTAAAACTCACGACAACAGAGGAAGACGTGAATAAAATATTGAAAGAATTAGACGCGCCGAACAATAATTAAATACAGGAAATAACGTTGCATGTTTTATAACATTCTGCTCCCGGTATAATTAAAATCGTATTTATTAGTGAATCATATACTCTCAAATTCTCCACATGGAAAATAAATATATTGTTCCCGCTCAAACCAGGATTGGCCATGTTCATTTAAAAGTATCAGACCTGCAGCGCTCCCTCAAATTCTATTGTGATTTACTGGGCTTTGAGGTAACAACTTTGTACGGAAATCAGGCAGCTTTTATTTCTGCCGGAGGCTACCATCATCACATTGGTTTAAATACCTGGCACAGCAAAGGCCTTCCTCCTTCGCCTGCCAACAGTGTTGGATTGTACCATACGGCAATTTTATATCCGACAAGAACGGACCTGGCGATTATTTATGACCGTTTACGCAACGCATATTATCCGCTTACCGGGGCAAGTGATCATTTGGTTTCAGAAGCGCTTTACTTAAATGACCCTGATGAAAACGGAGTTGAATTATATTGGGACAGGCCTAAAGAACTTTGGATATACAAGGAAGGGGGCGCTATTGAAATGGATTCACTCCCCCTCGACCTTGATGATTTACTGAAAGAACTTAAAACAACTGCCGTTTAAATTCTGCTTATAAATCAACCGTTAGTTTCAACGAATATAAAATGGAAATACTAAATTAATACCAAGCCATGTCAGAAAAAATAAACAACAATTCCCAACGTAAACCGAAACAAGAGCCGGTCAGGTTACTTATTTTTTCTGTTTCCATGAGAGCAGAATCACTAAACACCCGGTTGGCAAAGCTTGCTGCATCCCTCGTTGAGAAAAATGGAGGCATTGTTGACTATGCGGCTATGAAAGATTTTGATTGCCACTCCTTCAATGGTGATGAAGAACAGAAAAATGGAATCTCCTTGGGAGCAGCAGAATTCAATAAGCGAATCCTGGCCAACGACGCATTCCTCATTGCATGCCCCGAATACAATGGTTCCATGCCCGGGTTAATTAAGAACGCCATAGATTGGGTTTCCCGATTCAGGCCACAACCTTTTAATGAGAAACACGGTTTACTTATGTCTGCTTCGCCATCAATGGCCGGTGGAAACAAGGCACTCTGGTCTCTTCGCATGCCTTTTGAACATCTTGGTGCAAGAGTTTTTCCGGATATGTTTTCACTGGCAATGGCTCACCAGGCATTTAGTCCTGAAGGAGCACTTGTAAATCCTGTTCTGGCAAAACGTTTTGAAGAAACCATTGTCGGTTTTATGGACCTTGTGGAAGCGGCAAAAAATTATCCATGTATGAAAAAAGCATGGGTGGAATTTCTTGGAGAACAACCTGATCCGGTAACAGAAAGAGTTGAGTAAAAATGAAAACGAAACAAAATCTAACCACTAATGAAAAAGACCTTACTCATATCCTTTGCATTTGCTTCTACATTCGCCCTTGGCGTTGCTTTTAATTCACTCACGTCGAAAAACAATAACGGTGAACTACCCATTAAAAAAGTAACAGGCATCGGCGGCATTTTTTTCAAATGCAAGGACCCAAAAAAAATGAGAGCCTGGTATGAGACCAACCTGGGTCTGAATACAAATGAATACGGAGCCGTTTTTGAATGGAGACAGGGAGCAGACACAACCAAAAAAGGATTCACACAATGGAGTCCGTTTAATGAGAAGACAAAATATTTCGAGCCCTCCACAAAAGACTTCATGATCAATTACAGGGTAGATAATTTAGAAGCGCTTGTTGATGAACTCAAAAAGGGAGGCGTCACAATTACGGATACTATTGAAACCGTTGAGTATGGAAAATTTGTTCACATCATGGATATTGAAGGCAACAAAATTGAATTGTGGGAACCCAATGATGTTGAATTTGAAAAATTGGGAGAGAAGATAAATGCTAAAACTACAAAGTAAATTTTCTATCCGAATTTCAATGACCAATAATTTCGATCTCCGGATGCGAGCAGGACTTATTAAAAGCTTATTAAAATAAAAATCAGTTCTTACCTCTTTCCTTTCAGATTTAGATAAATGAACCCGCCACTTCAACCCAAATACTTCGCTACACCATCTCTTTTCAGAAAATGGCTGGAGAAAAATAACAGTAAAGCAAAAGAAATCATTGTAGGCTTTTATAAAGTAACCAGCGGAAAACCAAGTATGACATGGAGTGAGTCTGTTGATCAGGCTTTGTGTTTCGGTTGGATTGATAGTGTAAGAAAATCCATTGACAATGACAGCTATTGTAATCGCTTCACACCCCGCAAGCCGGGAAGCAACTGGAGCACAATCAACATTGCAAAAGTAAAACACTTGACAAAGCAAGGAATGATGCAGCCTACCGGGTTGGCAGCCTTTAAATTGAGGAAAGCTGACAAATCAGGAATTTATTCACACGAAAATGAAGTTGTCCATCTTTCTCCCGGTTTTGAAAAGCAATTTAAAGTAAATAAATCAGCGTGGAAATATTTTCATTCACTGGCACCTGGTTACCGCAAATTGTCTACCAACTGGGTTATGGGTGCAAAACAGGAAACCACCCGGATAAAAAGGTTGAATGAATTAATTTCTGATAGCCAACAGGGAACCAACCGGTGGAAGGAAAATAAAAATAACGGTAAAAATAAAGTCACTTCATCAAAATGAAAACCATGGAAAAACTAAAGTTAAAGGATGGCGATCAATGTATGGTTATCGCCGGAACGCATGCCGGAAAATCAGGTATCGTAAGAGACATTAACACGAGTAAAACAGGTCACATTACGATAACCGTTTTGCAGAAAAACGGAGTGAGGTTTAAAACGCTCGGAAAGAATGTCGTTGTTGAGTAAAGCGGAGTTGCAAAAAATACCAACGGAATAAATAGTTCCTTTTAAAAATGATGCAAAAACTTGTAATTATTTTTTATTCCCTTTCACCGCAACGAGGTAATCTACAATCTCCTTTGCAGTAGAATCGGGAATCGGTGCACCGAAATTCTTTACCATTTTCCCAACAATTTTTTCCCATGTCTTTTGTGGAAATGAAGGCTGCATTTTTATGTAGCGCAGTGAATGGCAGGTAAGGCAGTGCGTTTTGATCAACTCCTCTCCTTGCCCACTCGCAAGCTGGGTTTCAACATCATGAATATTTTTTGCAGGCCTTTCAGCACCATTGTCAACGTTGTTCGATTCATTCCTATTACTTTCCGTACAGGAAGCAATTAATAAAATGAATAAAAAAACGAGAATAATGTTCTTCATAATTGGCTTTGGTGGTTCACTCTGCTATCACTTCAAGAGTTTCAATTTCATTTCTCATATAACCACTCCTGTTCCACTGACGGGCAGGTTGCGTTTCTCCTATCGCATTGGTTGCCTTTACCTGCAATGAATACGAACCCGCTTTACCGGGAGTCCATTCATATTTCCATCTCCTCCAGGAATATTTTCCAAGGTCAGGCGCAAGGTTCGCCACCTGCCACGTTTTTCCGTCGGTTGAAATTTCTATTTTCATGATGTTGTTGCCGGCATCAAAAGCCAAACCTTCTATTACACACCCTTTGTCTTTGTCCACTATTGAATTGGGTTCAGGATAGACAAATATAGAACGGATGTCAAGCTTCGAAATTGGCTCGGTCTCCTTTGCCAGCGTATCATGATTTTCATTTCCATTCTTAATATTCTTTGGAACCAAATATGCCTGCTTCATCCAGAATCCTTTAAAGGTATCAGGATAAACTTTAATTTCATTCAACATTCCCACCCAGTAAGTAGCATACCATCCCGGTACGACAAGTTTCAGCGGAAATCCATTCAGCAACGGAAGTTCTTCTCCGTTCATCTCGTATGCAATCATCACTTCACCATCCATTGCATGATCTACACGCAATGATTTTACAAAGTCAGGAACGGTAGTCAATGGCGGTTCATCCATTCCATTGAATGAGACATCGAATGCGCCCGGCTTCACACCAGCCGCCTGCAGCAAGTCTTTCAAGCTTACACCTGTCCACCTTGCATTTCCCATCGCGCCGTTTTTCCATTGACCTCCCGGAACGCGCGGATCGAAAAAACTGCGGGAGTTGCCGGCACATTCTGCCAATGCAACGATTGATATGGGATTAAATTTTGTCCGGAGATCATTCAGTGAAAGTGACAATGGTTTATTTACATGCCCTGAAATGTTTAACCTGAATTCATTTTTATCAACTGCTGAAGGAATTCCTGCCAAATGCCATCGCACAAAAAAAACATCGTTAGGGGTGAAGTCTAATGTAAAATAGTGCAACGGAGTTTCCAGGTTCGGCGGACGATCAGTGAGCAGTATCAATTCCTTCTTATCCGGCGCCTTCACCATTTCATCTTTTACCTCAATTTCCTGAGCAGTCTTTTTGCTTTCATGCATACAGCCGGTTAAAAAAAGTATGGCAATTGTGAATAGTGATAGTATTCTCACGATCAATGCGCTTTATGTGCAGAAGGCATATCCGTATATGGACCAAATTTATGTTGCGTATCCGAAAATTGATCAGCATAAGGAGGAAAAGGAAAATCATATGGCTTTTTAGAAATATCAGAAATATAATCCTTGCTGTAATCTTTAATCGGACGCTCACGGCTATTAACATATGCAGCAACATCCCAGGCTTGTTCGTCAGTGAGCACAGGGCTGTTATAATTCACCGGATACGGCATGTTGCTCTTTACAAAACCAGCGAACTTGCTTAGCCGGTATAAAGTTGCGACACCATTAAAACTATTGTTTCCCCACAATGGCGGATAAAAATACAAGTCCTCTTTTGTCGCTGTTCCACCTTGTTGTTTTGTTATATCCTTCAGGACATCAGTTACAAGCTGGCCATGCCCATCCTTTCCGTGACAACGAACACAATATAATTCAAAAACTGCTTCCCCTTTTTCAGGATCTGCTGCGCGGTCAATCAATTTTGGCGCTTTGATTCCGCCGGAACCGGTTTGTTCTTTATCCTTATGAAAAGTTTGTCCGAGCCAATTGATGTAAGCGAGATAGGCATTCATTTCATTGCTGGTTGTATCAATCGGTGTTCCATTCAGGCTTCTTGAAAAACATTCATTGATCTTTTGTGCCAGAGAAATAACAGAGTTTGAACGTGGAAGGAATTTCGGATAAGTTGTTGAAGCGGATCCCAGGTTATTACCGTATGGTCTTGTACCCGCCTCCAGGTGACAACTCTGGCAATTCATTCCGTTGGCGGTTTTAGACACCGACCCATTTGGTCCAAAGAATTTAGATGTGTGAATGATCAACTTGCGGCCATAACGGATCATAGAACCTGATTCACCGGCAGGTATTGCGGAAGTATCAGGCGCTGTCCAGACATTTTCTTCTGTAAATAATTCTGCGATAGTATTGCTAGTATCCGCAGCATTTTCCTGGACTGATTCATTCCCGGATGAACAACTGATCGCCTGAATTAAAAAAATAAAGCAGGCAATTACGGCCATCATAAATGGAATTCTTCCTGCACTATATTTACCTCCACGATATTTAGAGGCTTGATCCGGTTTCATACTATAATAAATTTGAAAGGCCCAAAGCTACATGATAAAGTGAATTATCAAAATTGGAAAAAACAGCTGGATGCTAAAAGAATAAACAAATATCAGCAATTAAAATCCGGGGATTTACCACACATTGTGAGAAGTATACACGTAAGTTTTTATATATTTATATCGAAGAACTAGAATGCCATTAGAATCACATTTGGAGCAGCGTCAACTTCAACAACAATAAAGAAATTTAGTCTTATATCACCCCGCTGTAACGAAATTTTTAATTATAATAAAAAATGTTGGCTTCTGGAAAAGAAAAAATGAAACAAGGAAAAGTATAATACTTTTTTCAACTACGAACGAAATACTAACTTAGCATCAACTAATTTGATTCATCATGGAAATGGATAACTACAAGCGCGGCCTTCAAGGTTTTCAACGCGACCTAAACCAGGATTATCATGAGTACGCTAAAGGTAGAAATATCAGAGAACTAACCAGCGGACCGCAAGCTGGGACTGGCGGTGGTGGCGGCGGAGCTATCGTATTACTGTTTTTGGGAATAGTAGTTATCATCGCAATCATTCCTTATGCTATCATAGCACTGGTATCCAACCTATTTATCTATTTACTATTGGGAAAGCGATTTTCTCTTACCTACTGGAATTTTTACCCGGCAACATTTTTCTCGACGCTGGTATTCAATTTATTTCTGGGCTTAATCATTTATATTTTTATTCAATGCCTGAAACTTTTTAACCCGTCAGATCTAACCGGCTTTATTGCCCCTGTTGCGATTTTATTCGTTGGACTGGTCTGCGCAATCTTTGGAACAGCAGCGGTCTTCTACAGGATCATTAAAAAAAGAATAAGATTTTCTCTTTCGATACGGTATACACTTTTCCTGGTGATACCTGTAAATATTTTCCTGCAGTTGTTGCCAATGTTAATTTTTGCAACTTACACGCTACATAAAATGAATATCCCAATCCCTTCTTTTGAGGAGATAAAACACCTTTTCATGCATTGACTTTTTGCCGTATATGAATAAACAAAATAGAAAACACGAAAGAAAAACGG
>JBDTTM010000227.1:0-6998 GCA_039930605.1 Bacteroidota bacterium | reverse complement strand
CCTGCTTGTCCTTCACAGCATAGCTGTCCTCGAACTCTTTAAGCCGTTTATTGATTGCCTGCGCAGCCTGCAGCACCTTCTCCTCTTCCTCTTTCGATACGCGAAGCGGATAGGATCGGTTGCCGATGGAAACTTTTACTGAATTTAATTCGCTCATAAAGGAGCTTGATTCACTGTTTATGATTAGTATCTATCAGCGCAACACTTCTATCTATCTCGCTGATCATGTCGTTAACCTTTGTTTTCAACCCTGAAATCTGGGCCTTTGTCTTTACACGTGTAACATCCCTGAACTCTTCAAACCCTTGTTGCATCATACTTACACGCTCTCTTTCCGCAATGACGTCCTTCTCCAGGTTTGTATTTTCTTCTTTCAAACGCTGCACATCCTTTCGCAGATTCTGATGCGAATTTATTAAATTCTGAATCTGTTGCTCCAACTCTTGAAATTTATTTTTCAGGTCACCCATTGTGCGGGAATTTTTGATTGAGGTAAATCTAAGGGCAAAGAAAAGAAAAAGGTTTGAATTAATACCTTAATTATTAACAGCCATTGTTTACAATATCAGGAAGATGGGTTCCCCTTGTAAAGCAGGTGATCAGGTAAAATCAGGCGTCGAATCGGCCTGAATCTCCGCATTGGGGTCGTGGTGAAAGCCCCTGATCAGTGCCAGCTTGAGCTTCAGCTTGTAATCATCCTGCAGCCATTTCACATAACTTTCTGATGTTTTACTCAAACACCTGCAGAAGACACGAACCCTGAAAGCAATTTCTTCCTTGAGCAGGTCTGCCAGAATAAGTGCTTCATCAGTCGCATTGCTGTTTGCAAGGCACATACTTAAATGCTGCGCCATACTTCGCTGGATAACCACCTTGGGACGTTGACCATTTGTTGCCGCCAATTGGTGTTCTGCCTTTACGTCAAAATCAATGTTTGGCGAATTCCTGAATTTATCCCGGAGGTCCTGGGGCATCTCATACCTGAAACTCCTTTCTATATCTTCATCACTCAGGATTCCGGCCAGGTAGTATTCAGGGTTTTGAAAAATACTTTTCCAGTCTACGGCTGCATCCCACAAACCAAACCGGCTCAGGTTATTACCCAAATCAATTACCGAGAAATCCTTTTTATCAGGAAGAATGCGCGAACCTCTTCCAATCATTTGAAAATATAGTGTCAACGATTTAGTGGCACGGTTCAGAATAATGCTTTCCACTGTTGGCTCATCAAACCCTGTTGTCAAAATACTTACCGAAGTAAGAATGGCATCCGGCTTGTTTTTAAACCAGTCAAGAATTTCCCTTCTTTCTCCTGCCGTATGTGTGTGATCAAGATGCCTGATGTCGTACCCCGCATCCTGAAAAGTTGCATATACATATTGAGAGGTAGCAATTCCATTGTTGAAGATCAGTGTTTTCTTTCCGATACTTTTCTCCCTGAAAGCACTGAGCAGCTTATCCTGCATGACATGACTATTGTACAATCTCTCTGAGGAACTTACCGTGTAATCCCCACTCATACCTACTTTCAATGAGGTAAGTCCCACCTGATAATGCCACGTTGTTGCCTTGGCCAGAAAGCCACTGTCAACAAGAGAAGAAATTGATTCACCTATAATCAATTCATCATAAGTATCCTTCATCCTGATTTTAATATTGGAACTGAGAGGCGTTGCCGTAACTCCGAGCAACACACCTTTCTCATAATAAGAAAGCAACTTTCCAAAAGAATTGTGATGGGCTTCATCGACGATCATCAACCCAATACTGTCAAGACTCAGGATTTTATCCCTTAACCGGTTGTTCAAAGTCTCTACCATTGCCACATAACACATGTAATCATTCGGGACAGGTAATTCCTTTACTGCACTGTTAATCACCTTATTATGTACGCCAAATTCATCTAGCATCCTGGATGTCTGGCCACACAATTCAATGCGGTGGGTAAGGATCAAAACCTTCTTTCCTGTTGCTTGGATAAATCGCCTGGCAATCTCTGAGAAGATGACTGTTTTACCACCACCTGTCGGCAACTGATACAATAAATTATACCGGGAAGGATGATCTTTCAGCCGACCCAGTATCTCTTCAATTGCCTGTCGCTGGTAATCATACAACTGCTTACCTGCAGCCCGGGAATCCGATATTTCTAAAAAGTCTGACACGTTTTTTTTAAATCCTTTTTTTAAAGGTCGCAAAGATACCGTTACATTATTGTCTTAAACCTTACATGTGTAAGTTTTCTTTTCACCGGCTTCCAACATCAGTCAACCCAATAGGGTAAAATTTTCAGACATAAAGTGTGTCACCACTACATATGAATGAAATTCTGATCCAGAAGCCAATGCACAAGAAAAACAACAGGTTACAGCATCGTAATAGACAACGTCAAAGGCTGAGCCGAAAAACCATTTTAATTATAATGACTTCAAGCGTGGCTTGCCTGTCGATTGCACTCACAATTTTCTTCAACACAAGCAGGGTTGAAAAATCTATGGCAGCCGTAAGTACATACACCGTAACTGATGAAAATCCAGTAATAGAAAAAACCCTAGATGTACCATTCATCAAGCAACGTCCGACCATCGGTCCAAATACAATATTGGTGCGCTCTCTGAAAGCTGAAACAGGTGTACAAAATCACCATGACTAAAAGGAAAGAGGAGAAACTAAAATGAAATTGAAAAACCACATGCTCAAGAAACAATTTGCCTTTGTTCTGCTATGCCTTCTTGGTTGCGAATTTTCTTTTGCAACCTCTCGCATTTCCATTGCTTCAGGAGACTGGAATGCATCTGCAACCTGGTCACCTTCGGGATCACCTTCACCTACTGACAACATCACCATTGCAACAGGGCATACAGTGACCGTAAGCACGAACCAGACAGTGCATCACGTAACCGTGAATAGCGGTGCGACATTGACCTGGAGTACCAACAACACACTTTCAATAACCGGAAATTTCATGGTGAACGGAACTGTTTCCATGAATGGTGGAAATGTAGCGCTCACCATCTACGGACTTCCATTTACGCTCGGAAGCACTGCGGTATTTTCCTGGGATCCCGGAACAAACATGCTCTCCGCTGCAACTCTATTTACCAATGGGATTGAAGCATTTGCCCCCGGCAGCAAACTGATCATCAAAAAGTGGTACAGCTTCAGCGTTCCGTTAACTTCCGTGGTAACAGGAAATTTCGGCAACCTCGAACTGAATAGTTATAATGGAATTAATATTCCTGAATGGAATCAGAATAATGGTTTCCAAACTCACCAGGTAACCGGAACACTTACAATAGATAAAGGCTGGATAACACTTGACAAATCAGGCACCATCAGCAATACAACTATCGGGAGAATTATTCTTAAAAATGTCAACTCAACATTTTATGCACACAATGGTACGCACCCATCATCTTTTGCACTCAATACTTCATCGATAACAAATAATGGAGGGAATTTTTATGGGATCAATGACGGGAATGGAAGTATTAACCTCCACGTTACAGGTAATTTCTCTAATTACGGAAGTGTAAAAATTATTAATAACTCAGGTATAGCAGGTGTCTCCAATGGCAATGCAATATTAACAGTTGACAGTACCTACGTACAATCAGGTGGCGATACACGCATCATCTACAACGTATCTACAACCAATTCAGGTTTGTTCACGGCAAATTTCATGAATATAAATCTGACTGGCGGAATATTTATGGGCCAAAGCGCATGTCGCACTGCCGCCGGTTTGTGCTCCATGAATGTATCGAACGATTTAATCATCAGTTTCCTGAACAGCACAGATAAATTCAGGGGCACTTCCATTTCTTCAATCGGTGCAAACATCAATGCAGTCCAGTTCAATCTGAATATCGGTGGAAACTTAATTATCTATGGAGTTCTGAACTCAGAGTTTACAAGTTCTGCTGCTGCCGGCATTGAAAATGTGACCGTGAACGGAACCACTACTATAAGCGGAAGTACGACAAGCTTTAACTATGGTGCTCCATCTGCAGCGCATGGAAGTACTATGACATTGAATGGAAATGTGTCTGTAACAGGAGGAATTATTTTTCTTTCCAGGAACAATGGTGCTGCAACAATATCAATAAACAACAACTTTAATTTCAGCGCCGGACAAATAACTCTTAAAGGCGGTGACGGTGCAGCGTCTATGACTGTTGCAGGAAATTATACCCAGAGCGGCGGCCAGTATTATATTCATAACAATAGTACTGTTCCATCTTCAACACCGTGTTCAATGACTGTCCTTGGTGGATTCACGCATACTAGCGGTACTTTCTCATTCGACAGCAACTCTTCCAATGCTTCAGCGAATCACCAGCTCATTATCAGCGGAGCGTCATTTACTGTCGGAGGCAACAGTGTTCTCACTCATGCAGGTGCAGGAACATCAACATCTTTCGGAATCCTCAACTTCAATCGCAGCGGAATTATTAATTATAGCCGCAATAACTGGAATATAAATATTTCACAGGTTAAACAGCTGATCACCCAAAAGAGCATCGTCAAAGTAATCAGTGGAAATTTTGTCGTCCCTTCTTCATTTGCTACAGTCAGCGACATGGTAAAAGTTGAAGGAGGCGCAACATTCAATCTTATGGGCCAACAGGTACAATCGACAGGTCTTCTTCCGCTATCAGCAATCACGCTTGATTCCAATGCAACGCTTATCACACAGCGTGCACAAGGTTTCTATGACGGTACTCCAACCGCTTGTATCAATTCCAACATGGGCTATCATTTGCATCCGAATAGTATTGTAGAATATAATTCAAATTCAAACCAGGTACTTACAGGAATTAATACTGAAGTACTTCCATTGACAGATCTATATGGAATTCTTAAAATCAATATGCAGGGAACCGCGAAAGCGATGATGAGTATGCCGGTTATTGTTCGGACCAAATTAATCCTGAGCAATGGAGAAGTCAACCTCGGAGGAAATGCACTTACCATCAACAGCGGCGCTACAAATGCAATTACCCGGACTAGCGGATATATTAACTCCGAAATGTCAGCAGGAATTGCTGCCGGAACAATAGTCTGGAAAAACATGAATTTCGGATTCCATGAATTTCCTTTCGGAACAAATGCTACGACATTCCTGCCTGTACAATTCTTTTTTATGGCAGGGAATACAACAGACGTCAGCGTTTCAACTTATGCAGCTTCTACTCCTGATAATCTGCCACTCCCAATTGAGAATGGAGTACCGGTTAATTTTACGGGTGCTCCATCAGCATTCACAAATACAAGTATTGTTGACCGTTGGTGGTCGATCAATGCACCGAATGTTACAGCGGGTTTGGTTGTAACATACCGTGGAACAGAAAATACGTTGGATCCAAGTTATCAGTCAGGGCCAATGGGATTTATCTCCTGGACCGGCAATTCCTGGAATGCACCTGCAAGTACAGGAACAGGAGCTATTTCAGGAACAGGTACTGTATCATCAGAAGATTATACTAACTTCTCCGTATTTACAGTTGGCAGGCAAGCATCAATGAGAACTGCAGGTATTATCCGTTCCTTCACTGTTGAGCAGGTAGGTGAAAAAGTAGCATTGAACTGGAGCACTGAACTGGAACAAAACAGTGATTATTTTATTATTGAACGAAGTTCTGATGAAATTAATTTTGAGGAAATTTCGAGAGAGAAAGCAGCCGGCAATAGCAATGGAGTATTGAAATATACTGCCGTTGATCAAAATCCTGGCGAAGGAAAAGCTTATTACAGGATCAGGCAGGTTACAAAAGACCGCGTTGAAACAACGAGTTCTGTTGAAGCAGTTAGTATTTCAAAATCAAACAGTACACAATTATCTATCACTTCAGCAGGTCCGAATCCATTCGAATCTTCCTTCGATGTGTCATACAAGATTACCAAAAGTGCAGTAGTACGATTTGAGCTGAGCAATGGCAATGGACAAATGATTCATCAATCTACAGAATCAAAAGAAGAAGGAACTCACACATTTAATTTTACGGAGGGCAGCAAATTACAACCTGGTATCTATTTTCTAAAGCTCATTGCTGACGGAAAAACGGAGACCCGGAAACTGGTCAGGAAATAATCCCGAATCCCATTCCCGCTTTTTTTATTCTTCTTCTTCTTCACCAATTTTAAACTGTGTTCTAAAACGACTGAAATCTTACACTTGTAAGAATTAAGCCATCCTGCAATCAACAAAAGTCGCTTTTTCCGGTAAAATTTCATTGGATTTGTAAGGATTCATAAATCCTCTTTCGATTAACCATCAATTAAAAATCAATGAAAAATAAATTTAACCGGATTCAATTCCGCAACAGGCAAAGACAACGCATTTCGAGACGAACTGTTATTATCGTTTCTGCATTTTCATTCCTGCTTATTTCCGGAGGCTTGTTTACATTTTTTAACCTCACCCAGCCGCAGACTGCGTTAGCTGTATATGTAAGTGGAGATTATCGCTCTAAAATTACAGGTAACTGGGGAACCATAGGTACATGGGAACGATTCGATGGAATTTCATGGGTCGCTGCGCCTGCCACACCTACTGATACAGTTGGGAATGTTTATATCACAAGTCCGAATGTTGTAACGATTGCTGCGAATGTGAGCATAGACCAGGTAATCGTCGATGCGGGAGCTACACTTGTAAATGCCAGTGGGAAAGTTGTAACAATTAAAAATGGAGGCGGGACTGACATGGATGTATCCGGTATTTTTAAAAATGCAGGAACAGTTACAATAATTGCGGGCGCTGCAATTGCTTTTCAGAGCACAGGGAAATACCAGCACAACTTCACGACTACCGCGGGAACAATTCCTGCGGCAACATGGGTATCCGGTTCAACATGCGAAATCATTGGGTATACTTCCAACTCTTCAGCACCAACAGGAATGCAGGCATTTTCCAATTTCACATGGAATTGTCCTTCGCAGGCGTCAGACATTAATTTGAATGGTACACTGACAACGGTAAATGGGGATTTTCT
>JBDTTM010000226.1:0-6999 GCA_039930605.1 Bacteroidota bacterium | reverse complement strand
CTGCTGATTCTTTTGTAAGATCAACTACTGCAGTTGACAATTGAGAGAAAGAACCGGTATAAACAGTCTGACCGAGGCTATTGAAAACGGTAACGGTCATGTTGTCCTTTTGGCCGCTGTTATGAATGTATATCATACCATTGGTCGGATTCGGATAAACATTGATGCTGTTTCCCAACGCAGTTTCTTTCACAAAGTCTGAAAGGGCAATATTTGCGCGCACATCCCATGCACCGGGCAAGCCGATGTTCTCATTCAGATCCCACGCATTAGTACCAATTTTTGCAAAAGAACCACCTGGAGTAGAAATATCAGTATTGAATCCAACGCCCATATTATTAAAATCAGCCTGATTGATAGAAACAAAATACTGTCCTGGAGCAACAGCAAGCGGGGTAGTCAACTGCAAAGTAAGCGTAAAGAAAAACTGGGAAGATGTGTCATCCACAGAATAAGCATAATCGCCGGAAGTAGCAATCACCGCATTAGGCATACCACCTGCAACATCATAAATGTCAGCTCTTATTATTCCACCTAGCTGTGCAAAAGCGTGGTTAATAGTAACTGATTTAAGAATGGTATTGCTATAAACATCATACATGTTACCAAATGCTGCACTGTCATTGGCAGGTGCGCCATAAAAATTATCACAGGTACCTGTCAGGACCTCGACATCTCTAGCATATGAAGTGTCATCAACAACGATGAAATGAGTGATGGTATCGTTGCTTCCGTCTCCATCCGCATTCGTCATGAAACTGACGTACTGAAATGCGTACACGCCGGTATCTGTAAATGTGAACGGTCCGGCAGATAAAGTGGCCGTTGTATCACCGGGGTTGAAACTTGCAACAGTGCCGCTTGGTCCGCTAAACACCTGTGAGTAGCTCATTCCAAAATCGGAGCTGAAATAAACATTCGCATTAAATCCCGCGTTGGTTTCAGCACTGCCGCCGGTATTTGTAATCATTGCAGCAAGGTCAATCGGTTGTGCCTGAGAAAGCGGAATAATTGTGTAAGGACTAGGGAAAACATCAACCATACCGATATCATCTGAAGGAAGGTCTTCTATAACCACATCATCAATCATCCATGCGTAACCACATCCTGCATTACCCGGAGACAACGCTCTTGGAGAATAAAATTCAAAACGGATATACACAGTTGCCTGGTTGCCAGCTACAGATGAGATGTTAATGCTTACCAGGTTAGGATTAATTGTAGCTCCTGTAGAAGCAGTACCACCACCTGCGTAATCATTATTAACAAGCGCTGGATGAGCATCAAATAGTGTCCAGTTAATTCCATCATTACTAACCATTACATATGTGCTGTCAAAAAACCTGCAATAAGATTCTTCAAAATTAAGACGAACAGCAGAATGACCGGTACAATTGATTGGGGTTACATTTGTAAGATCACCAACCTGGCCATTTGTTGTATCGCACATCAAATCTGAATCAAACATTGCAAATCCGTTTGCTGCCGAAGTAGATGTAATTGCCGGGATTGCAAAAGGTCCGCTAGGACCATTGGTACCGATGACCCAATCACTCACAGTCGAGGCAGCATGTGTGATGTTCCAGTTTCCCGGAACACTGAAATCATCGCTCCATACAATAGCAGCAGTATGATTCTGCCCATTCGTATGTTTTGCAGATGGATTGCTAAATGAAGTACGCTTTGTAAAATTAGAATTAGAAGGAGCGGCTTTACTTTTGTGAATTGGTGCCGAGGGGGTCACCTGTCCGAAAGTAATTCCTGCCCCGAAAAGGACAACTGATAACAGTGAGTAGAATTTTTTCATTTGAATTTGATTTTGGATTAAAGAATAAAATTTTGAGGCGGCAAATATAAGCTTCCTTTCGGTTCACCAAAGGGATATCTGCTAAATTTGACAGGAAAATGACCTTTGAATGTTGCTAATTCGCACTCATTCAAGGAATAGATCATTTATACATGGATGGAAGCCGTATTTCGTCCTGCACAATAAAACTGGTGGGATATTGTCCTTCTATTGACTTTAAAAAACCCTGTGCTTCGAGGCGGGTTCGAAAATCACCTACCCTTACTTTAAAGTTAGGAGCAAGATAGGTGAGATATGAAGACATTTCAGCGTGCTTACTGTTAATATCAAGCTTGACTTCTGATGCTTTCTGACGAACACTTCCAAAATAAATCTGGACGCGGTACCCTGGAATCGTTTGCCTCAGCGTATTGCTGTCTTTTTGTTTCGCTATCAGGTCATCAATCCTGGAATCACGGGTGAGTATAAATGTGCTGTCTTTTTGATAAGTAGTAATATTCTTCTGACCAAAGGAAAGACCGGGAATAATCAAAAGACAAAATCCGATTGATAAGTTAAGCAACCGTATGAGAAGACTTTTTTTCACGATTCAAAAGTAGAATAAAAAGTTAGCATCTCATTATTATACTCGAAGAGTTCGATGCCCAATCAGGGCCATAAAAAAACCGCCCCGGAATTTTCGGGACGGCGTATTAAGTGTATTGAATGCAGGTTTTATTTTTTGCGGATTAGGACTTCATCCACCATTCCGTAATCCTTGGCCTCTTGAGCCGTCATCCAATAATCGCGGTCGCTGTCGGCCCACACTTTTTCAATGGTCTGCCCGCTATGGTTTGCAATGATATCGTAAAGCTCTTTCTTCAGCTTCTGAATTTCACGCGCTGTTATTTCAATATCACTTGCCTGTCCTTCGGCACCTCCCATTGGCTGGTGAATCATAATGCGTGAATGCGGGAGGGCAGAACGTTTTCCTTTTTCACCTGCACACATCAGCACAGCAGCCATACTCGCAGCCATTCCTGTGCAGATCGTTGCAATGTTTGGCTGAATAAATTGCATGGTGTCATAAATACCTAAACCTGCATAAACGGAACCACCGGGACTGTTCATGTAAATCTGGATGTCTTTTTTTGCGTCTACGCTTTCGAGGAATAATAATTGCGCCTGGATTACATTGCTTACATAGTCGTTGATACCAACACCCAGGAAAATAATGCGATCCATCATCAGCCGGCTGAATACGTCCATGCTGGCAACATTCAACTGGCGCTCCTCAATAATTGTAGGAGAGATATAATCGGCGCGAACGGTTGAAATTACACTGTCAACTGTAAGACTATTGATGCCCATGTGCTTGGTGGCATACTTGCGGAATTCTTCTCCGTATTTCATAATATATTTTAGTTTAAGGTTTCCCGATACCTAACGATCGGCTTTGAAAATGGTTTTCAAAAATAGACGAAGTGCTTGGGAAAATATTTTAACGTCCACTTATTTATTAACACCAAAAAGTTTGATAAGCAGGAACAGGAAGTTAAAAAAATAAACGGAATCCTGACCGAGCAAATTACCAAATTACCAAATTAACCAATCAGCCATCCTCAAATCAATGATGGTGTTCGACTTCATGCCCCGTCTTCTCCATCAGTTTGGTCGTGAATTCAGTATACGGCAATTCTTCCACGTCAAGTTTCAATTCTGATTTCAGCTGGCGGAATACTTTATCATCTATGATCGATTTTTCCAGACGGCCGGCGTTTCCATCTTTATTTATGTAGTCATCGGTAATCTGCTTCATCCGCGTTTCTTCGATGTCATACATTCCATATTGGGCAAGTTGCTGGCGAACCATTGCTGCAGCGAGGTTGGTGACTTCTTCAGTAGCTACCACAATGGAGTTTTGCTTAGCCACTTCATTCCTGACCAGGTCCCACCTCAAGTCTTCAGCCATGTGAAAATACTGGTGTTCAAATTCCTGTTCAGTTACCTGCTCGTCTTCTTTCATGTTTGACTTTATCATCCGTTTCAGGAAATCATCAGGCAGTGGAATTTCCAATTTTTCGAGGAGGTAATTTTTCAAATCCTTCCGCAGTTTTTTATCGCTTTCACGTTCGAAGTAAGCAGCAATACCGTCTTTGATTTTGGCCCGGAATTCCTCTTCACTTTTTACTACGCCTTCTCCATATATTTTGTCAAAAAGCTCCTGGTTGATTTCAGCAGCATCAATCTGGTTGATTGTTTTAACGGTAAAGCGATAGTCTGAATTCATTGCGGGTGAAACTTTCTCCACTTTCAAAAGGGCACTTACTTCTGTCTCATTCCCAAATACCTTCAACGGGTTTAAGTTGATCGAGTCATCTTTCTTCAATCCGACAAACTGGTTGCGATCTATTGCATCTCTCACCATCTGGATAGAAAGCGTAGTGGTGGTTTTATTTCCATCCGGTTTCGGGTTTCCGGTTTCGTCAAGTTCTTCAAATTCGCCATAGAGAACGTTGGTGTCAATAGAAGTTTCAGGAGAGGAAAATTTGCCATGACGCCTGCGTAAATCTGCAAGATCATCTTCAACCATCTTGTCGTCCACTTTAATGGTATAGAATGGTAGTTTATCTTTTGCAGTTACTTTTACTTCAACTTGCGGGGCCATGCCGACTTCAAAAAGTAATTCGAAAGATTCACCGTCTTCCAGGATCATTTCCTTTTCTGATTTCGAGGGCAAAGGGTTTCCGATCACGTCAATTTTATTGTCTGCGATGAATTGGTAAAGTGCATTGGAAGTGATGCTGTTTAATTCTTCCAGCAGCACAGACCTCCCGTATTGTTTTTTGATCATCCCAACGGGAACTTTTCCGGGGCGGAAACCTGGAATCTGGGCAGTACGCTGGTATTTCCTGATCACGTCTTCCACGCGCGTCCTGTAATCCTCCGGAGTGACTTCAATCTTGATGATTGCACTTAATTCATTCTCTTGTTCTTTGGTAACGTTCATTGCTGTTTGATTTTTGAGGTTCCGGGTTCGAGGTTCATTTCCATGGATACGGAAATGACAACCTCAAACCCTAAACCGTTTTTGTGCGGGCGGAGGGACTCGAACCCACATGCCGTGAGGCGCTAGATCCTAAGTCTAGTGCGTCTGCCAATTTCGCCACGCCCGCAAAAAAGGAGTGCGAAAGTAGCAAAAGTTTTCAATGCAGCGCTTATCGTTTTGTGGAATGATTTTATCTCCCGACTCATCCTTATTCCACTATTTGTACTTTCGTAGCCATACAGATATCACTTGATCCGGTCATCAGCAAAAAACGCCAAAACAGACGCACAATTGGTTGCAGATTACAAGCAAACCGGTGACCAGACCTGCATTGAGGTTCTTTTTAACAGGTATTGCCACCTCGTTTTTGCAGTTGCGATGAAGTATTTGCATCAGCAGGATGAAAGCAAGGATGCAGTAATTGATATTTTTGAAAAAGTCCCGGCTGACCTTAAACGTTATGAGATAAAAAACTTCAGTCACTGGATTTATATCGTTACCAAAAATTATTGCTTTCAATTGCTGAAAAAGAGAAAGCATAACCTGTCGGCTGAAGTATTGGATTATAGTTTGCAAGAGAATTGGACAGATCCTGCAGATGAAGTGGATTTTGGAAAATTGCTTATTGATCACCTCGAAGAATCGCTCAGATCACTCAATGAAGAGCAGCGAATCTGCGTACAGCTATTTTACCTCGATGAAAAAAGTTACGAGGAGGTTGAGCAACGAACCGGCTACACATATAAACAAGTGAAAAGTCATATTCAAAACGGGAAGCGAAACCTGAGGATTTTTCTCGAAAGGTTTTTAAAATGAATGTCAAAGAAATGAATGACAGGAAAAATATTTTTGGCGATTCAGTGCATTTGACGACAGGCCAGATGCTGAACTACCTGCGACATAATATCAGCAGGGAAGAGAAGCACCAGGTTGAACGCCATATTACTGATTGCGAATTCTGCAGCGATGCGCTTGAGGGATTGAAAAAACTTGAAGCCGATGCAAGCTTGCTGAATATCACCGCAGAACTGCAGAAGATGGCAAGGAAGCGCAAAGTGAGCAGGCGTAAACTTTTTTCGACATTCGACCTCATTTCAGTTTTTGCAGTTGTGTTCTTAATCCTCTTTTTAATCGCGGTGGCAGTCGTTCTTTTCTGGAAAAGGTAATTTAGATTCTTCCCAATTTTTTTGAAAATATATTTGCGTAACCAATAGGTTTCATGCAAATTTGTAACCGATTGGTTACGCAATTGTTTGAATACCGATAGATATCAGGAGCGTAGTTATTCGCCTGCCTGCCGGTAGGCAAGTTATTCGTACCATCATGAGGAGAGACGTTTTCCAGGCCATCGCAGACCCCACACGCAGGGCAATCATCAACATGGTTGCGCATCAATCATTGAATCTGAATTCAGTGGCTGAACAGTTTAATGTGAGTAGGCCGGCCATTTCCAGGCACATTAAAATTCTGACTGAATGCGGATTGATTGTAATGAAGCAGCAGGGCAGGGAACGCCATTGCCAGGCAAAGCTGGATAAACTCAATGAAGTATCCGACTGGGTGGAACAATACCGGGAATTCTGGAATGTGCGCCTGGATGCGTTGGAAGTGTATCTGGATAAAATTCAAGCGCAGAAAAAAAGTAAGCTAAAAGCAAAAAAAAGGAAGTATGACAAACGCAAATGAGTTTGTAGTCATGCAGCAACTAATCATATTTATTTAATCAAAATGAAAAAGGCAAAAACACTGTACTTGATTTTTACTTCGCTCTTTGCTGCATTAATGATCTTCACATCTATCGGTGATGTAACGAATAATGATGAAGCAATTAAATTTATGAATGATCATTTACAATATCCGGTTTACATCATTCCGTTTATTGGCTGGGCAAAAATATTAGGCGTGATTGCCATTCTCATTCCCGGATTTCCCAGAATTAAAGAATGGGCTTATGCGGGCCTGGCCTTCGATTTAATTGGTGCGACTTATTCCGTAATTGCAATTGATGGTTTGGTGATACAGGAATCATTTATGCTGTTACCGTTCGCATTGGGAACAGCATCTTACATATTTTATCAAAAAAAATTAAACAATGGAAAAGCAAGCAGTAATTATTACGGGGGACACTAAATAGTAGCATATTTTCTTAAGCAGCATATTTTAC
>JBDTTM010000225.1:0-7029 GCA_039930605.1 Bacteroidota bacterium | reverse complement strand
ATCACGATGCCTGCACAAACTGAAATATTGAGTGAGTGTTTTGTCCCGTACTGACTGATTTCAATGGCCTTGTCAACCTGCTGCATCACTTCATCGCTCACCCCAAACATTTCATGTCCGAATATGACAGCTAACTTTTTTCCCGGTGAGGGTGAAAAATCACCGAGCTCCTCCCCTCCTTCAGCCTGCTCAACAGCGATTAGTTCATATTGCTGAGTTTTTAATTCAGCAACAGCTTCCAGGGTGGTTTTGAAATATTTCCATGCTACAGATTCTGTTGCACCCAAAGCTGTTTTTTCTATTTCGCGGTGTGGTGGTGCTGCAGTGATTCCACATAAATAAATTGCTTCACAGATGAATGCATCCGCAGTCCGGAAAACGCTGCCTACATTGTGGAGGCTGCGCACATTGTCCAGCACTATGATCAACGGTATCTTCGTAGCGGATTTGAATTCACTTACATTCTTCCTGCCTAACTCATCATTGTTTATTTTGCGCATCTTTGGAAAATATTCTGCAAATAAAGAAAAGAAGAAGATGCTAATTACCAGATCCTGTCTCAAAATTATATTAATATAATGAACATAATTTCGAGACAGGTTCTAAATTCGTTGATCGATGGAATCTGTTGAAAGCCCGATGCAGGCAAAGGAAGCTGAAACTCCTTTGATGAAACAATATTATGGCATCAAAACAAAATACCCTGATGCCCTCCTGCTTTTTCGTGTGGGAGATTTTTACGAGACCTTCGGTGAAGATGCCATTCGCGCGTCTGCTGTTTTGGGGATTGTGCTTACCCGCAGGGCAAATGGAAAAGGAACCTTCATTGAACTGGCAGGATTTCCGTACCATTCCTTAGACAGCTATCTCCCCAAGCTGGTTCGCGCCGGGCACAGGGTGGCGATATGCGACCAGCTGGAAGATCCAAAGCTTACCAAGAAAATTGTGAAACGTGGTGTGACTGAACTGGTAACGCCGGGTGTTTCTTCCAACGACAAAATTCTCGAACATAAAAAAAATAATTTCCTTGCTTCATATTATGACGATGGGAAAAAATGCGGCGTTGCATTTGTCGACATATCTACCGGGGAATTTTTTGTTTCTGAAGGATCGAAGGAACAGGCAGAAAAGCTGATTCAGAATTTCCAACCCAATGAAATTGTGTACCAGAAAAACAGGCGGAAAGAATTCAATGAACAGTTTGCAAAAAACTATTACAGCTTTGCAATGGATGACTGGATATTCAAGACAGACTATGCAAGGGAAATTCTAGGTAAACATTTTGAAGTTTCTTCCTTGAAAGGTTTTGGAATTGATGACCTGGATGCAGCCATCATTGCGGCCGGCGCAGCATTTCATTATGTGAGCGATACCAGGCAGGACCAGTTAAAGCATATCAGCGGCATATCAAGACTCACGGAGGAAAATTATGTCTGGCTCGACCGTTTTACGATCCGCAACCTGGAACTTATTTTTTCTCACAACGAAAATGCTGTCACACTGATTGATGTGATTGACAAAACCATTACCCCCATGGGCGGCCGTTTGCTGAAACGCTGGATACTGATGCCTTTGAAAGACGTGCATGGCATTGAAGAGCGCCAGGAAGCAGTCAACTTTTTTTTACACCGGCAGGAAACAAGAAATATTATTACCCAGCAACTCAAACAGGTTGGTGACCTGGAGCGGCTCATTTCAAAAGTTGCGCTTGGAAAAGCAGGTCCAAGGGATATTCAACAACTGCAGCGGTCGCTGGAAGTGATCCTGAAACTGAAAGACGATTGCAGCAAATGCGACAACCCATCTATTGTGATGATTGCTGATCAGCTGAATCCGTGTGCAGTGCTGAGAGATAGAATTCTGAACGGGCTGAATGAAGATCCGCCTGCCATGGTCATGAAAGGGATGGTAATGAAAAGTGGCGTCTCCGCTGAATTGGATGAGCTTCGTGAAATCGCTTACCATGGAAAAGACTATTTACTGCAGATTCAGAAACGCGAAGCAGAACTCACCGGAATCACTTCTCTGAAAGTAGGATTCAACAACGTTTATGGCTACTATATTGAAGTAACAAATCTGCACAAGAACAAAGTACCTGCTGAATGGGTGCGCAGGCAGACACTGACAAACGCTGAACGATACATCACGGAAGAATTAAAACACTACGAAGAAAAAATCCTGGGAGCAGAAGAGAAAATTCTTGCCATCGAAACAAAACTGTTCGCCGAGCTTGTGCAATCCTGTTTTGAATACATCAAGCCGATCCAGTTGAATGCTTCGCTGCTGGCCCGTTTGGACTGTCTTGCAGCATTTGCGCAGGTAGCACAGGAAAATGAATATGTGCGGCCACATGTGAACGACGGTTATGTAATTGACATTAAAGATGGTCGCCACCCGGTGATTGAAAAGCGTTTGCCGTTAGGAGAAAAATATGTTGCGAATAATATTTACTTAGACAATGAAACACAGCAGATCCTGATGATTACCGGTCCGAATATGTCAGGTAAGTCGGCACTGCTGAGACAAACTGCATTGATTGTGTTGATGGCACAAACAGGGTGTTTTGTTCCTGCTGCTGCTGCACAAATCGGCATCACAGATAAAATCTTTTCACGCGTCGGCGCATCAGATAATATTTCCTCCGGTGAATCAACATTTATGGTGGAGATGAATGAGACGGCTAGCATCCTACATAACTTATCAGACCGCAGTCTTATTCTTCTCGATGAGATCGGTCGAGGTACGTCAACCTATGACGGCATCAGCATTGCATGGGCAATCGCAGAATTCCTGCATGAACATGCACACCGCGCCAAAACACTTTTTGCAACGCACTACCATGAACTGAATGAAATGGAAGAAACAATGCCCCGGATCAAAAACTTTCATGTCACCATTAAAGAAATTGACAACAAAGTTTTATTCCTCCGCAAGCTTGCAAAGGGCGGCAGTGAACATAGCTTTGGAATTCATGTTGCAAAGATGGCAGGCATTCCGGGTAAAGTTGTAAGCCGCGCTGACGAAATCCTGAAACAACTGGAGCAAATCAGGAAGGCACACAACCACGCTTCAAATAAAAAGATTACGAAAGACGAAATGCAACTTAGTTTTTTCAAGCTTGACGATCCTGTACTGGAACAGATCCGGGAAGAATTGATAAAAGTTGACGTGAATAACCTCACACCTATGGAGGCGTTGAATAAGCTGAATGAGATTAAGAAAATTATCGGGAAGTGATTTTTCTTTTCGTCAGGAAGCCGTTTATTGGCCGTTGTAAATTCTACTTTCTTTTAAAGCATGTCGAATATTATCAAGTGATGTGCCGGCCATACGCACAATTCGCAAAAGATCTTTGACGGATAAGTTCAATTCCCTTGTCCAATATTTCATTTGCCACTTTTGTTTAACGTTCAAAGTTGATTTGTCCTGTGGCTCAATAATCTTCCCGGTTGATTTCTTCATAGGTTACAATGTTTCAGATTTGCACCAGCGCAATTAAATAAGTGTGCCAATTGAGCCCATACTCCTCTCTCCTATTGGAATTCAAAATTATTTCTGAATCACGAGCCTGTGATTTTCAATCGTATTGTTGCAAATAATTCTAACGCAATAAATGCCGGGAGCCAATGCCTTTAATGAAATTTGTTTGTTATAAACCTGGCAATGTGCCTTGGCGTCTTCAGCAATTTTTCTACCGGTGACATCATAGAGCTCGATAGTAATTCCACAAATTACGCGTGACTTAACTACAATGTTTACCTCGTCATCCGTGGGGTTTGGAAAAACCTGCGATATGAAATTACTCTGTTCCTGAATAGCGGTAGTTAAAGGAGTAAAATAAGCATTCACCGTTGTATCCCCATTGGGTATCCATGTCATCGGCAACGTATCACCGCCTGCAGATGTCCAGCCGGAGAATACATATCCCGTATTTGCATGCGCTGTAAGTGTAGAAGAAAAACCATTGAAATATACCAGCTCACATGTATTGTCGGGTACAGGGAATGAATCTATGTAAACAGTCCCGCCGGCAGGTGGAATTACATTGATGCTGATTTGAGAAGTGTCTCCGATCCCGAATTGCTGCATGATGTAAGTGCGCATATAAGGAGCGCGACCATCAAAAAAGAGGCGGATGCTGTCTACTTCCGTATTCCATTGTGCCATGCTGTGAAAATAACCTTGTGACCAGTTTACAATTGTATCATTCGTGAACTGCCATTTGTTGATGTGGGCCGGCATTTCAAAAGTGAGGCGGGATTCAAATGCATTGATGATGGAATCCATTCGGATAGGGCAAAAAGTAAAGTTGATGTGATCTGCAAAATGGCGTATGAAATCACCCTTGAATTCAGTATTCGCAAGGAGGTTCCGTAAAAGGAAGGTGGACCATGCAGGATAATTTCCCGCAAAAATATTGTGATCAGTCGCCCAGTTCAATGTGTTGTGATCGGTTGCTGTATTACTTGACGGATTTACATTGGTGGATTTTTCAGTATCCCAAAGTATCCATCTCCATTTCCTGCTTCCGTCATGTGGCCTCCAATACTTAATGTTATTGCTTGGCCAGTCAGTAGCCGCAAGGTAAATACGCACCAACTCGTAATCTATATAATTGAAAACATCCATCTGGGTCTTTACATAATTGTAATTGGCAGAGGTACTCAGTGTATCTGCTGCAATAAAATTGATCATATCGGAGTAAGCAATAGAATCTCCTGCAACAGGCTGCATGTTAATTTGGAGCAGGTCTACACTGTCAGGATTCACATAAGGGTGATGTTCGGCCAGGTAATCTTCATCAATTTTTTCTTCCATGTTCAGGATGCCCCAGTAAATTCCGTTGAGATAAATAATGGCCGGGCGGCTTGACTGGTGATCCAAATCCATACACCCCTCTACAAGCGTTTGATTGAGTGCATCCCGCATAGTTGTGCTGCTCCAGTCCTGTCCCCCATTTCGTACTTTAAAAGATTTGAATTCTGAAATCGGCAGCTGTGGGAAAATCTGATAAGGAATTGTGCTTTGCCCCAATGCGTCTTTGGCTTCAAGGTTAAAAGATTTCTGCGCGTAGGCACGACTGAAATTTCCACTTATTGATAAATTCAGATTCTGACTGATAACCTCTACATCATTGGTTTCAAAAAGCTCTATGTGCGCAGGCACTTTCCAGTTCTCCCAAAAGTTGGCACCTTTATACGGAAAGGTATGCTGGTAATCATCCGGGCCAAAGACGTAAATGCCTGTGCTGTCATCCCAAAGATTCAGGGAATCAGTAACAATAGACATAACAGGTAAATCATGCGTTCTATTTATAAAATAACTTTTTGTAGCAATCTCTCCGGGAAGGAGATTGTTCAGATATACCCTTGAGCGAACGACTGCATTGGTATCAATTGAGATCGCTGCCGTATACAGGATTCCTCTTCCCGGAGAGGGTTCGTTTCCATTGAGTGTATAATAGATAAGAGCTGCACTGTCGGGATAGGACAATTCAAGTTGCACAGCGTTTGGATAAAATCCTGCATCAAAATTATAAGTTGCTTTTCCTGAGATTCCGATCGCGCCATTTCCGGGATTTGTCAAGCCAGGAGTCGGTACCGAAAAAAAACGCCAGGCCGCATTCCCATCTGTATTCCGACCATAAGAAATATCATAGAGTTGTTTGGGAAATGTAACTGAATCAATAATTGTTATGCCATCATTGGCAGTAAGTCCAACCTGTTCGCCACCGCTGTTTAAGCTTGCTGATAAATGCGTAATTCCTTTGTATGACTTGTTATCAAACCAGAATACCAGGTGACCTCCTGCAGGAATAGTAGTAATAGCAGGATACGACATTGATACCTGGAATTTATTTAGTATCTGGAGATCATCCGTAAGATACATGCCGCCAACATCGACAGCAACACCACCTCCATTATATAATTCTATCCAGTCGCCATGGTCACCCGCAGAATCTGCAAAGTTGATGTAATTGCTGGCACATAACTCATTGATGAAAATAGTTTGTGCCTGCGAATTAAGATGAAGCGTTAAGATAAATACCAACGCAAGTATTTTTTTTATCATGCCTTTATAGAATGCAAAAACCTGCTATTGTTTAAGTGAGCGAAACAATAAAAATATCACCTTATCCGGCCTTTTCAAAATAAAGATGGTGAGCATTTCCTTTTTCAAGGCAAACAAGGCAATTTCCGTATTAAGAAAACCAGTTTACACATTTTTCGGCTCATAAGAATTTAGCAGGAAAATATTGGTGACTTTGATTCCAGCCTGTGGAAGTCCCAAAAGATCCACCCATCATTAGCCTCTTATTACTTTTAAACTACCTGTTTTTTAAATCACCAGCGTTAGTGTACAGAGTCTTTCCTTGAAGGGTTAACGATGGGATCTCCATCGCTTTTAAAGTTCCTGTTATGACCCAAGGTATCCCCATTCAAAGGCCTATTTACCGGCACTTGTCTTCTCTTAGTATCCATAGAATCTATTTGAGAACGCAGCATTACCCGGTTGTTTGGTTCTGTTCCCTGTTGTGCAGGGACGGGTTGATTGGGATTATTTTGCTGAGGGGTTGTGGTGTTTGTGGGAGGGGCTGGGGGAAAGCTACCTGTATTCGTATTGTTAGTTTGTCCGAAAGCTAAGAATGATGAGATTGACAGGAATAAGAAGAGAGGCTTTTTCATAACAATACTTTAAATTATTTGACAGGGTGGTTAAAAAAACATGCCATGATTTTATTTCTGCTGAAACCGCGATTTAACGACTATTAACTTTTGATTGCCCACTTTCAATAACTGAAACTCTATTTTAGCAAATTGAATTGAGATTCACTTTAAATTAAATTATCTATGAAATATTATTTATTAACGTTGACCTGTTTCATTTTGCTTTTTGTATGTGATGGCTTTACCCAGGTTGCTATATCTAATACTTCCATGTTTCAGGGAAATCCGGAATTAACAGGTGTCTACAGTTCTAAGCCGGTGAATCAAATAAACCAAGTACAATTTGTTTTCCGGACAGCAG
>JBDTTM010000224.1:0-7045 GCA_039930605.1 Bacteroidota bacterium | reverse complement strand
CAGCAGGGACACCCAAAAACAAAAAACCTTTCAATAATTATAAATGATTATCAACCCATTACATAAAATTTCAATCAGGTTTTTAATGAAGTGCGGAAGTCAGGACGACATTCACTTGTTGATTACGGGAATGGATGTGACGGGGATTAATGCGTTTGAGTAGTGAATCTAACTTGGAGTTGGGGATATACCCCCCTCTCCTTTGGAGAGGGGACCGGGGGTGAGGCCAAAATATTTCCTCGGAACCAGCAGCATTCCAAAACATTCTCCATCTTCTTTGTCAAGATGTTTGTGATGCGCTTTGTGTGCTTTGCGCAAGGCCAGCAGGTATGCATTCTTCGTTCTTGTAAAAAACCTAAGACGCTGGTGGATCACGATTTCATGCACAAAAAAGTATGCGATTCCATACAAAGTGATTCCGATTCCTACATACAACTTCCAGTCGCAACCGTCCATCACACCAAACATGATGAATAGCCAGCTCGGTATTGCAAAAATGAGGAAGAAGGAATCGTTGTTTTGAATTTTGTGTGGGGAACCGGTATGGTGATCCTGGTGTACTTTCCACATCAAGCCATGCATCAGGAATTTATGGCTAAGCCAGGCTACAGCTTCCATAGCGCAGAAGCTGGCGAGGATCGTGAGCGTATTTATGAGGACCTGGATCATTCCGGGACAAAATTACAAAAACACTTTTAATAGGGATTTTATTTTAGAACGATGAATCGTGTATATTTGGCTCCCTTAAAAATAATTTCATTCTAGCATCTCATTTTTATGATTAAGAAAATCAGTTTATACTCAGCCTTTATTGCTCTTACGTTATTGATTACCAATTGTACAAGCAACAGCAATAAGAACAATGCATCTTCAACCAATAGTTCCAATCCCCTTCTTCAAAAATGGGAAGGACCTTACAATGGTGTTCCCCCGTTTGATAAAATAAAAACGGAAGACTTCAAGCCTGCATTGGAAGCGGCAATGGCTGAAAACAGGGATCAGATCAATCGCCTGGTGGAAGAAAAAGATGCACCTACTTTTAAAAATACAATTGAAGGATTGGAAAAAACCGGGACAACGCTCAGACGTGTGATTGCTGTCTACGGCATCTGGAAAAGCAATCTCAGCTCCCCTCAAATGGATACAGTCCAGGAAGAAATGGAGCCGCGCCTCACTGCATTCAGTGATTCAATTGTTCAGAATACAGCTTTGTTCAAAAAAATTGAAACGGTTTACAATGATCCTGCAAAGAAAGATCTGACTCCTGAACAGCAAAGATTGCTGGAGCGTTATTACAAAAATTTTGTGTTGGCAGGAGCGAAGCTTGATGCGGAGAGTAAAACAAAAGTTGCCGAAATAAATAAAAAACTTGCAGGTCTGTTTACCAATTTCAACAAGCACCAACTGGCTGATGAAGGTGATAAATTTATGGAGTTGACAAGTGAAAAAGACCTTGATGGATTGCCTGCCGATCTGAAAGCCGCAGCCCTTGAAGCCGGAACTTTGAAAGGCAAAAAAGGTGAGTGGGCGATTTCCAATACGAGATCATCTGTTGCACCTTTTATTACCTACAGCAACCGCAGAGATTTGCGTGAGAAAGCGTGGCGTATGTTCATCAACCGTGGCGACAATGATGATGCGAATGACAATAACGCCATCATCACTGAAATTTTACAGCTGAGAGCGCAACGTGCTTTGCTTCTTGGATATCCTACGCATGCACACTGGCGCCTTGCCGATAAGATGGCAAAAACTCCTGAGCGTGCCATGGCATTGCTTGAATCTGTATGGACGCCTGCTTTGTTGAAGGTAAAAGAAGAGGTAAGCGATATGCAAAAACTCGCCGACAAAGAAGGTGCGCATATCAAAATTGAGCCGTGGGATTACAGGTACTATGCTGAAAAAGTTCGTAAGGATAAATATGATTTGAACCAGGAAGAAGTAAAAGAATACATGCAGCTTGAAAAATTGCGTGAAGGAATGTTTTATGTAGCAGGTGAATTGTTCAACATGCAGTTTACACAGGTTAATGATGTTCCGGTTTATCATCCGGATGTGAGGGTATTTAAAGTGACGGATAAAACATCCGGCGATTTGATCGGCATGTGGTATTTCGATCCTTATGCGCGCCAGGGCAAACGTTCAGGAGCATGGATGAATGCATATCGCGACCAGGAGAAACTGAATGGAAACATAACTACCATTGTTTCCAATAACTGTAATTTTGTCAAGGGAAAAGAAGGTGAGCCGGTTCTTATCTCCTTCGATGATGCCACTACTTTGTTTCATGAATTCGGCCACGCACTGCATGGGTTAAGTTCAAAGGTTACGTATCCTACTCTGTCAGGAACCAATGTGGCAACAGACTATGTTGAATTTCCATCCCAGCTTTTGGAACGCTGGCTTACAACTCCTGAAGTGCTGAACAAATTTGCACTGCATTACAAAACAGGAGCGCCACTGCCACAGGCCATTGTAGACAAGATCCGAAACTCTGCCAAGTTCAACAAAGGATTCGCAACGGTGGAAGCTGTTTCAAGTGCGCTCATTGATATGAAAATTCACCTGGCAGGAAATGTAGTCATCAATCCGGATTCTTTTGAACGTGCAACTCTGATTGCAATCAATATGCCTTCAGAAATTGTAATGCGTCACCGGTTGCCGCAGTTCGGACATATTTTTTCCGATGACGGATATTCTGCCGGTTATTACAGTTACCTCTGGTCTGACGTATTGAGTGCAGATGCATTTTCTGCATTTACAGAAGCGGGCGGACCATATGATAAGGCAGTAGCAAAAAGACTGGTGGATCACGTATTCAGTGTGGGTGCAACCGTTGATGAAGCGGAGGGCTATAAAGCATTCCGTGGCCGTGAACCAAATAGTGATGCATTGATGATCAGCCGCGGATTCCCGGTACCGAAAAAATAATATTCAGAACTTAAACTGGAATGATGGCTTGGCTATGAAATAGTAAACGCCGGGTTTGTTCGTATAGTTCAGCCGCCATGTGAAATCCACCCTGGAAAGTTTAAAGATGTTTTCTATTCCGAAACCAACTTCAATATAAGGATCTTTGAGTGCTCCGACTGCAGCGGGAAATAAATACTTGCTTTGGTTGTTGGCATCCGACAAGGTTCCGGCATAAACTTTTGCGAAAATCAATTCTCGCCACTTGAGTCTTTTTAAGAGCGGAATGCGGTTAAAAAGCAATCCCTCAAAATGCTGTTCAACCATTCCGCTGCCATATTGGTCGCTTACAAATTCTAAATAATTCATCAGGTTAAATGCAGTTTCATCATTCAGAATTATTTGATTGGCAGTAGGCGTTTCGAGAAAAACCCATGGCAGCGTTCCTGTTGTTTTTCCTCCCTCAATTCGTAAAAGCATGTATCCCAGCTTGCGCATGCGGAGTTTTTCCTCTATCCGAAGTTTGATTTTTTCTGTCACAAATTCACCGTTCAAAAAATTATTCATGCCATGAAAATAATTCAGGCTGATGACGGGGTATTTCGGAAAATAGATCCCCTGGAATCCTTCGCCAAACTTAGCAGATAAATTTCGCTCGCCAAATGCAAACCGTGCTGAGAATTCAATACCGGATAAAGTGTAACTGTGAATGGTATCGGGAATGGAAATTTCATTCAACGCTTTATAATTGTAATCGCCAAAGGGTTTCCATTCCGATTGCTTTATTCCTATGCGCGTTGAAAAGCCAGTAAACCATTGTCGTTCCAGCCATCCATTTGTCTCTTTCACGAGACTCCTGTAAACCAATGGTGCTGTGCTGATGAAAGAAGTAAAGACATTATCGAGTTGCATGATGTTCGAACTTCTTCCCGGCTGTACAGCATCCAACCTTATGCCTCCGCCAATCGTGTTGCGTCTACTCTGGTGATGATTGATTATGTATGACCCTTCTGCGAGGTATTTTGTTTTTTTGTCACCGAAACCGTAGGCGAGGTATGATTTAAAATCAAACCTGTCATTCATCAAATGTCTTCCGCGTAACCCGAATTTGATTCGATCCTTCTCAACTTTGTTGAAGCTATAAAAAGAATAAAAATCCCCGATGTCAATTTGCCCGAGTGGAATCCAGCCGGTAGTAAGGGCATTGACTGAATTTTTCAGCAGTACAAATTTGGGTACCTTCTCCAATGTATCAATCATGGTGAACACGCTTTGTTCCTGCCGGGTAAGTGAATCGCCCCTTGCATCGTTCCAATAGGATTCTTCACGAGTAGCTGAATTGTCCTCGAAGGTCACACGATCAAGGCCGGTGTAAAATTTATCCTCATGCTGTTGGTTCACTTTGTAATTCCTGTAGTCAGAAGTTTTGCGTCCGAAAAATCCTGTCAGCTCCTTTGAATTTTCCGCAACTGTAAAATCAGCAATCACCTGGCTTTTGGTCATCATGAAATGGTAGTCGTCTACCGGACCATATTCCTGGCGAATCCAGTAGTTGCGCACAAAATTGACATTGGCTGCAATGCTGAATGAAAGATCAATCTGCTTCACAGCATAGCTTGAATCTTCGATGTACATTTCACCTGTAAATGCAACATCACCTTTTACTTTTGGGTGAAAGCTGATGTGGTAGCAACGGCTTCCTTTGAAAAGTGAGCTGTCCAGCAACATGAATTTATAATTCGATTTGTAGTTGTCGCTGACGGGACTTGGAAAATTCTTGTCAAGTATGAGGATGTAATCATTGTAGATGTTTGGTGTGATGTACATATCCTGAGCAAACTGAACAATTTTAGGTCCTTTCAAACCCACAGACCGCCTGGCTTTGACGACTTCTTTCAATACCGGGGGATTTTTCCGGTAATAGAAATCGCTGAGTGATTCATTGAACAGGATCGGCAGGTAGGGAATGCTGTCGGAAGTTGTATCGGTATTGTCGAAAATAAAACTGAATGAACGCAGGAAAATATTCCGCTTGATTTTGTCGGTGAAATTATTCAAATCAAATTCTACCTTGTGATATACTTCATATTCGTAAGCAGCTTTTTCATCCGGATTATTTTCGGGCTTATTTGCAATCATTCTTCTTAAAATTTCAAACGCCGGATTTTCACCCATCTTAACGGTGACTTCTGTAAGATGAAATGCATTCGGCAAAAGAGGGATGGTGAGGGATTGGTCGGTAAGCGGAGAGACAGATATGGTATCAGCAGTGTATCCCAATGCCGTAACAATGATGCTGTCGCGCCTGCCTGTTATCGTAAGCTGGAAATGCCCTATGCTGTCAGCCATTGTTCCTGTACTTGTCGATTTCAGGAGTACATTCGAGAACGGAATCGCCTCGCCCGTTTCTTCATCAATGATACGACCATTAAGTTTTAATGCTTGCGCAGAAACCAGGCTCGATGCAAACACAAAAATTAAAATGAGTACCAGTATTTTTTTCACGCGGATAAAAGTAGAAAAAGGAGTCAGGTCCTCATCCTTTCGCATATTGAGTTATAAATATGAATGCCATTGCTTCAGGGCTACTGGTTATACTTGTCTATTGTCTATTTCTTCTTTCTTCTTGACTCTTGCTTCTTGCTTCTTGTTTCTGGTCTCTTGTCTCTTTCTTCTTGACTCTTAATTATTGTCTATTGTCTATTGTCTGTTCTTCTTTATTCTTGACTCTTGCCTCTTTATTCTCGTCTTTCGTCTCTTGTCTCTTCCCCCTTGCCTTCATACATTCGCATCATATGAATAAAACTCACTTTACAGACCTCGCCACTTTCAATTGCTGGGCCAACAAAAAAATCTGTGATTTCATCGCTGCAAATCTCACTGCGGAAATGGTTGATCGGGAAATAGGAAGTAGTTTTCCTTCCGTCAGAAAAACTTTGTATCATGTTTGGGATGCAGAAGCAATCTGGCTTCAAAGACTGAATGGAATATCCAAAGGGAAATTTCCAAGTGACAATTTTATCGGAACATTTGAAGAAGGAGCAAGGAAGTTTATGGATAACTCGAATGAATTATTGAAAAAAATTTCTTTGAGTGATGATTCTTTTTTTCAAAGTTCTATCACATTTACTGTGAGAAGCGGAAAAGAATATACCCAGGAAGTAAAACCTGTATTAACGCATGTTATCAATCACAGCACCTTTCACCGCGGACAATTAATTACCATGTTCAGGCAACTTGGATTTACAACCGGAATTCCGGAAACTGATTTTATTGAATACTATAGAGAAATGATGAATCAGTAGATGAGCTCAATTTGAAGTTGAATTCTCTTCACATTTGCACATCGTCACATTTTCATAGCGGCTGTTCTTTTGCCAGCTCCTATTGGCCGCTCGGTTTCGTCTTCTTAATCGCTTCTTTTTCCTTCGTATACCGATCCACATTGGCATCGCATCCAAAACGAACATCCTGGTAGTTTTTTCTTTTTCCGACGATTCGATAACTGAATTTTGCATTGGAGGTTTAAGCAAAAGCTTTGAAAAGCTTGCTGAAAGAGGGTTTCATGAGGAGATTTTAATCAAATGTTGACCTTAGTTGGTTCCTTACAAAAAGCAGTATAATTTTTTTCTCTCATTTATTTATCTCATTTTTATTCTCTTAATGATTGCCACCATGAGAACTACTCAGAAGTTTAATTGCATTTTATACTTTTTGCTTCTCATTTCATTCCTGGTGATAAATATTCCCGGATATTCCCAGCAGAAAGATTTTACAACATCTGTCGATCCGTTTATCGGCACCGGTGGTCATGGACACACTTTTCCCGGGGCAACAACTCCTTTTGGAATGGTACAGTTGAGTCCTGATACACGTGATGACGGAAGCTGGGATGGATGCAGCGGGTATCATTACAGTGATTCATTGTTGTTTGGTTTTTCCCATACACATCTCAGTGGAACAGGTTGCAGTGATTATGGAGACATCCTCATGATGCCTGTATTCGATACAGTGAGTTTGCAGAAAAAATATGCAGCAAAGTTTAAACATGAAAATGAAAAGGCAGAGGCGGGATTTTACTCAGTGAAAATGGAGAATGGAATCAGCGCAGAGCTTACTGCAACCACACGTTGTG
>JBDTTM010000223.1:0-7049 GCA_039930605.1 Bacteroidota bacterium | reverse complement strand
TTTTGCATGACTGGCCTAATGCAGTCGTTAATGATAGTGCAGGTAATATTTATGTCACCGGATACTTTACAGGTATTGCTTTTTTCGATACCACACAGCTAACTGCTGCAGGAGGAAGTGATGACATATTTGTTGCGAAATACAGTTGCTATGGAAAATTACTTTGGGTTAGAAGCGCAGGCGGAAGTTCGTCAGATCAAGCAAGAGGACTTTGTTTAGACGAATCTGGTAATTGTTATGTAGGAGGTTACTTTAATGGAACTGCATATTTTGGAAGTGCGTTGATTAGTGGAGGTGGTGGTTTTCTTGCAAAGTATGATTCCGATGGTAATTTAATTTGGGTTCATCAAGTTGGTAACAATGGAGTGCTTGGCGAAGGGTTGTATTCCGGAAAAAATAATAGCATTTATTTTATTGGAGAATTCCAGAACATTTCAATTTTGGGAAATGATACTTTGCAAAGCGCAGGAGGTATAGACATGTTTGTTGCAAAATGTGATACATCGGGTAATTGGCTTTGGGCAGCATCACGCGGCGGAATTTATTCAGATTTTATTCATGGTTTTTGTGAAGATTCATATGGCAATGCTTACATAACAGGTGATCTATATGTTGGAAGTAGTTCTTCCGAAAGCATTATTACAAAATACAATCCAACTCTTCATTCATGGGAATGGACAATACAACCAACATCAGCAACAGCATCAGGGCAAAGTTTGACTTGCGATAGCAAAAACAATATTTACGCAGCAGGGTATTTTTTAACCTCTACTATTATTTTTGGAACTACGACCCTAAATAATGCCTCAGTAGGTAGTGATGAAATTTATTTAGCAAGATTTGATACTGGGGGAAATAATATTTGGGCTGAAAGTTTTGGTGACGCTGGCAATGATGTAATCGTCTCTCTTAAAACAGACCGGAACGATGATTTGTTCGCCACTGGTTACTTTGAAACTGATTTAATAATTGGAACAGATTCTTTGTATGGAGCAGGTGCAAATGCTTTCGTTTCAAAATTTGAAAGTGATGGTGTTCCTTTATGGACTGTATATGCAGGGGGAGCACAAGTTTATCCAACATCGCTCGATCTTGATGCTGTCGGAAATCCGGTAATCGTGGGATATTTTGGGCTCTCAGCAATAATCGGTAATGATTCTTTGGTTGCCGATAGCACATTTGACGATATTTTTATTTTGAAAATGCTTGATGAGACAAAAGGATATTCAAATAAAATTACAGGAAAAATTTTTGCTGATGTTGACGGCAACTGCAATTTTACCGGAACTGATTTTGGGTTGGCTCATTCTTTTGTAGCAGCAACCCCCGGACCGCACTACGGGGTTACTCATGCAAATGGTGATTACACTATTTACCTTGACACAGGGAACTACACTGTAACAAATGTGAGTAACTTGAATAATGATTGGGCAAGTAATTGTCAAGCACAATACAATGTTACAGTCACACATGCACAGGACACAATTTCAAATATTAATTTTTCTGATACGGCAGGTTATTACTGCGGGAGATTGTGGGTTGATCTTGGAGTGATCGGATTAAGAACAAATTCGATACGAGTTTATACTGTTCACTATTGCAATCTTGGAACAGTGTCGGTGAACAACTGTTTTGTAGATGTTGCTTTCGACAATTGTGTAGTTCCGACATCAAGTTCAATTCCGTGGATTAGTCTTGGCGGAAATATTTATCAATTCAATGTTGGAAATCTAAACTCAGAACAGTGCGGAACATTTACTGTAAACACACATGTTTGCAATGCAGTAGGAACAACTCGTTGCATCACTGCGCGAATTTATCCTGACGATAAATGTTTTACAATTGATACAGCATACGACAGGAGACAAGTTATTTTAACAGGCGAGTGTTTGGGTAATGATTCCGTTCGCTTTGTAATTAAGAATGTAAATATTTTTAGTGCTACTGAAACCGGCTTTGCAAGAATTTATGTGAATAATTTTTATGCAACACAGGATACATTTAACCTCATTGCAGGAGATAGTTTACTTATTGTTTATCCCGCTTATGGAAATACTGTTCGTTGTGAAATCCATTTTTTCCCAAATCCACGTAAGTGGGAAGGTACACAAGTAACAGTTGAAGGTTGTGGAAGCGGTGCGCCAGTATTGGGACAGATTGGCCAATTAGGACAATTTGATACTGATTGGAATTATGAAATGGATTGTAAAACAATTACCGGTTCCCGAGACCCGAATGAAAAAATTGTAGAGCCGTCAGGAATAACTTCAATGCATTATATAAGTTCTACTGATGAACTTGAGTATCAAATAAATTTCCAGAACACTGGAACTGATACAGCATTTGCAGTTTCAATACTCGATACAATTTCATCCTTTCTTGATGTGACTTCAATCATGTCTGGTGCAAGTAGTCACCCTTGCCAATTTAATGTTTATGGAAATGGAATTGCTGAATGGATATTCAGCAACATTAACTTACCAGATAGTAATGTGAATGAACTCGATAGTCACGGCTTTGTGAAATTTAAAATAAAACAAATTGCAAATAATCTTCCAGGATCAGTAATTTACAATGACGCATCAATAATTTTCGATTGTTGCTCATCGCTTTCAACAAATCTTACCGAGAACATTGTTTACGACACCACTTTAATCAACACAGTTACTTTTGAAGAGTTGAATGAAAACAAAATCGGAATTTATCCAAATCCTTTCAATGAAAAACTTTACGTTTCATTTGATTTAAAAAATACTGCTGATGTTGAAATTGAATTGCATGATGTAATCGGAAACAAAAAATTATCCTTTGTATATTCAAATGAATCATTCGGTTTCCATTTGAAAATGATTGAGGCGAAAAACTTAACATCAGGTATTTATTTTTGTACAATTAAAATTGGTGATTCTGCTTTGACGAAAAAAATTGTTCTTTTAAAATAATGAACCAAACCCGGAAGCTTAAAACCCTCATCCCTTCTCCTCTATTATCATCCTAA
This sequence comes from Bacteroidota bacterium, assembly GCA_039930605.1. Classification (GTDB taxonomy): domain Bacteria; phylum Bacteroidota; class Bacteroidia; order AKYH767-A; family 2013-40CM-41-45; genus JAPLDB01. The sequence goes on along the minus strand of JBDTTM010000223.1, from coordinate 4,051 downwards.
ACCCCTTTCCATGCAGGTTCATGATGTTGATATTAGAGTCGTCTATCAGGTACTTGCGCAATTTGGTTACAAATACATCCATGTTTTGGTTCTCAAATTAAATTGCTTTGAGAGAGGCAGAAAGTTATATTTGCAGAAAGAAAAAAGAAATGGGAAAAGTTATTGTAAGCATAGAGATCAGTAACAATAAAGACATTCTAAAAGCTGAAGAAAAAATTATTGCTGAAAGTGCGATCAGAAAAGCCGTGTTGGAAAATGTGCTGGGGGATACCGGAGCAACTACTCTTTGCCTTCCTAAAAAATACATTGAACAACTGGGGCTTCCGCTCTCACGCGAGGTGGTAGTAAGTACAGCTACCGGAGAATACGTTACAAATATCTATAGCAATGCGTTCCTTTCGGTGAAAGGCGGAAGTACAATTATTGAAGTAATCGAATTACATGATAATGCATCACCATTACTCGGTGTTATACCAATGGAAATTCTTGGTTTGGAAGTGGATGTAGTAAAACATGAACTGCGCTTGCTGCCCGATCACTCTAAAGATACGTACCTGCTCGCGTACTAATTTTCTCCGAAAATCTTTAATACAATTAATCTTATACCTTCTCCTCCACTATCATCCTAAACCCTTTTCCATGCAGGTTCATGATGTTGATGTTCGGGTCGTCTTTCAGGTACTTGCGCAGTTTGGTTACAAATACATCCATGCTGCGGGCAGTAAAATAGTTGTCATCACCCCAGATGTCCTTCAATGCTTTTGTACGAGGCAACAAATCATTTTTGAAAAGACAAAGCAGTTTTAAAAGGTCTGCTTCTTTTGGAGAAAGTCTTTGCTCTTTTCCATCACTTGAAATGATCCGGTGATCATAATTAAAATGATACTTGCCGATATCGAATTCCTTTTGTCCCGGATCCACACCCCTGTCATTGCTGCGTTTCAGTATGGCTTTCAACTTATACAGCAATACTTCGGAATCAAATGGCTTGGTAATGTAATCATCAGCTCCTACCTGGAAACCGGTAAGCATATCTTCCTTCATTGTTTTCGCAGTGAGAAAAATGATCGGAACCTGGGCATTCTTCTCACGGATCTCACGCGCAAGCGTAAATCCATCTTTACGAGGCATCATGACATCAAGAATGCAGACATCAAAATTGCCTTTGGTAAAAGTTTCAAAGCCTGCAAAGCCGTCAGTAGCAAGCTTGACGTCATAATCATTCAGCTCAAGGTAATTTTTTAATACGGAGCCGAAGTTAGGATCGTCTTCAACGAGTAGGATTTTGGATTTAAGCATAAGGAGAGATGTGTGAAATGGGATTAGAGATATGAGACTAAAAGCTTTGGTAATTTCTATTCTTTCTAAATTATTTATTTTCATGTGGGATAAAAACCTCAAACGTACTGCCTTTGCCCGGTTCACTCTTCACATCAATGTAGCCATGGTGCTGTTCTACGATTGCTTTCACATAGCTAAGTCCCAGCCCGAAGCCTTTTATATTGTGGATATTCCCGGTAGGAACACGGTAAAACTTCTCAAATATTTTTTTCATAGTCTCACGTGTCATTCCCATTCCGAAATCCTTCACTTTCACCATCACACCATTGTTTAGATCCTCTGTACTGATCACAATGACTGGTCTTTCCGGAGAGTATTTATTGGCATTGTCGAGGAGATTAAAAATCACATTTGACAAATGCAAAGAATCTGCCTTCAGCACAGGGTTCACTGAATTTAATTCTGCAGTAAGAGTTCCTTCTCTTGACTCAACCTGTATTTTGATAAGATCAACTGCCTGCAAAATGATATCGTGCAGGTTGAGATCTTCCGTTCTCAAGGACAATTCACCCTTTTCAATCTGCGCCATCTGCAATACGTGCTCAACCTGGGCATTCATACGTTTATTTTCTTCCCGGATGATTCGGGTGAAATAATCCATCTTCTCGGGATCAGCAACAACCTTCGGATTCTTCAATGAGTCAGCAGCAAGTGAAATGGTTGCTATCGGAGTTTTGAATTCATGTGTCATGTTGTTGATGAAGTCGCTCTTGATATCTGATATCTTTTTCTGCTTGATGATAACCTGGATCGTGTACATAAAAACAAAAAGGATAATTAATGTGAACACAGATGAACTTGCAAGCATCAGCCACATGGAAGAAAGCACGTAGGTGATGCTGTTTGGAAAACTGATAACGAGGAAATTTGGTTTTGAAAAAAGGTCGTTGGGAAACAATTGCGTTCTGAATTTCGATTTCAACAATTCATCAGAACCTTTACCGGGACAACTGCATATCAGCATTTTATTGCTGTCATTATTCATCACACAATAATCATAGTTAAGCGGGATTCCACGGTTCCTGAGTTCATTGGAAATGATCGTATCCAGTTCACAGGTTGTAAGGCGTTGTTTAATGTTGGGTTCATTTGTAACAAACTCTCTTGCCCAGTCAGTCATCAACTGATTCATCTTTTCAACTTTGGCTTTCAATTTTTCTTCACTCCTGCGAATCGTAATTTCTGCAGAGTCCTTATAGATGCGTGTCACTTCTGAAGTCCTGACTCGATGCGTACTCACAGAATCTGAATGGAAAAAATTCTTGTGATGATAACGGAGAATTGTCTGGTTGCTTCCGGGACGGTGAAATTCTATATTGATATCAGCATTGTCGAGGTCTTCCAGAAGCGGTGGAGGACCATCCGGGACAGGCATTGGTATACATTCCGGGAACACAATATCAGTATCATTTATTGTGATAGGAGGCACAAATTCCGAATCATGAACAAGGATGTTGGTGACATGTGCAGGATCAGCATAAGCAACCAGGTTTTTATTCATGATAGAAAAAGCTTCTGCCGTCTCAATGCGGTCCACGATGGAATTCATCGCCTGGTTAACCGACTGTTCAAACTGCTGTTCCTTCAGGTGTATATCGTGCGTGATCCAATAGACCTGTAAACAGATAATACCAATAAGCGCAACACTCATCAGGGCAATAATCCAACGGATCCTGTTCTTTTTCATTCGTGAACAAAGTTAGTTGCACATTAACATTTCAAAAAAACTTTAACCCAACATTAACAGAGTTTAACCGCTCTTTAACCGCAATCGAAATAAGGCCATTGTATTTTCGCCTCATAAAAATTAATCCAATGAAAACAACCAGACTTCAAATCCGCGAAATACTTGCATGGATCGTGCTTGTATGCGCCATTGTACTGTTCAGCGTTTCATTTTCAGTCGCCCAGGATAAAAAGAAGAGTAAAAACTCTGAAATCAAAATCAAGATACAGAGAGATGAAAACGGTAAGAAGACCAGTATTGATACTACTATAACTGCCGACCAGCTCCCTGCATTAAAAGAATACCTGAAGGATTTAAATATAGATTTTGATGCTGATGTAAATGGATGGGGATTCAAAGATGGCGACATTAAAGGCAGTGGCAATATGAACATACATTTCAGGCATCCGGAAATGAGCAAAGAAGACCGCGAGGCATTTGAACGTGATATGGAAAAGCTGAAATCAGAAATGAAAGACCTTGACCATGAATTAAAGGGCATGCACATTGAAATGTTTGGATTTGACGATAACGATCCTGAAAATTTTGATCTCCATTTAAAAATGCCTCGTGTGCCCAAAGCACCGATGCCTCCGGGCTCATCCAATGCTTTTTACTTTTACGGTGATGATGATGACAGCGATTCAGAATGCGATCACGGGAAACACTTCAACTTCAATTTTCACAGCATGAGCGATGATGTGCCGGATAGCCTGAACGATGAAAAGCATATTATTCTATATGGCGCCAAAGGAGAAGAAACACCCGTCCTTGAAAAACAAATTACCACTAAAGACGGAGAAAAGATTTTTATTTTTAAACGCGCCTTGCCAAAATCAGAAACTGCAAAAGCTTCTGCATCCATGCCGGTAACCAAGGTGAAAGTATATCCGAACCCGGGAGATGGAAAAATCTCGTTGAGTTTTACTGCCAACTCGAAAGGTGATGTACTGCTGATCATCAGCGATGCAAAAGGGAATGAAG
>JBDTTM010000222.1:0-7053 GCA_039930605.1 Bacteroidota bacterium | reverse complement strand
CCTGTTTGCATTGCACTATCATTCCATTGATAGCTGTAAGGGGAGTTTCCACCTGCCACGTTTACGCTTCCCGATCCTGAATGATAACCTGCACAAAGTGTTACAGGATTAATGGTTCCGGGAGATAGCGTTACATTCCCATTTGATGATGCAACATAAAATGATTTTGTAAACTCACATCCTGCAGAATCAAGTATGGTAACATAATATGTGCCGGCATAGAGGTTGAATTGGTTTTTTGAATTCGGATCATGTATGGTGTCGTCAGGAATATCTCTCCACTTAAAATAGAAGGGAGGATGTCCGCCGGTTAATGTCAATTGAATCGCGCCATCATTCGTATTGTGACAACTAACATTTGTAATAACGGCACTTACAAGGGGTGAGTCTGCCGGTAAAGTTCCCAGGTTGATGGATGCGTAGTATGAACAAGCTCCTCCCCACACTGTTTCAGTAACCGAGTACTGTCCTGGTGCGAGACCATACAGGTTCCGGGTCGTTTCTCCGGTTGACCACAAAAAAGAAACGGTACCACCGGGATCCGGAAGAATCCCTGCCCGTAAAATTCCGTCATGACTGCATGGTGAAGAAGGCACAGCAGACACAAATACAGATGGAGTATAGCTGTTTAATGGAGCAGAGGGAACTGAAATATCTCTGTACCTTGAGCAACCCGAATAGGGATCAGTGACAGTGAGCCGGTAACTTGTTCTTGAAGCACCTGGTGTAATCGTCAACTGATCTGTGACTGCACCTGTATTCCATAAATATAAAAGTCCGCCATCACCATGCAGATTGGTGGAAGCAGGATTTGGATTATCTGAATTTGATTTTAGGGTAATCGTTCCATTACCATTGCAATATGCATTTACGAAAACAGAAGGCAAAGGAAGTACATGTATATGAATGGTATCGGAATACCCGCTGCACATTCCACCTCCTGATACATAACAAAAATAATTTCCGTCTTCTGCGGCATGGAGAAACTGTGTTGTCTCTGCGATGATGGGCAGGCTGTCGCGGTACCACTGGAAGGCGCTTCCGTAATTAACCTTGAGGAATGTAAACTCGCCGTGGCAAAAAACGGAATCGCCTGCAAGGTCAATTACAGGGTGACTGTTAACGTGAATAGGATAATCAGAAGAATAACTGCAACCGGCATGGTGGTCATAATATAAATTGATGTGAGAAGTATAGCTGCCTCCAGGTAAATAAAGCACAGGAAAAATAAGGGTATCGGTAAAGTCGATAGAGCGATGCCTTGGAAGTATGGAAGTGGAAGGGATGTATGGGGTAGAGGTATTGTTGATCATACCGCCGCCTCGGGGATAAACGGTATCGCCATTAGCATCGTTGGTGACCCAGAAAATATAATCCATTCCCGGATCATCAGGACCTACATAATAAAATGTAACCAGGGCAGAATCGGGCCCACAATATGGTCCGGAATTCTGAATGATCTCAGGGTGATCCTGGTGAGTTACAAGATGTGAGGCAGCAAACCATGTAGTGCCGCCGGGTTGCACGTTATTGGACTCGGGCGACCAGAATGTTGCCCCGGGATTGTTTCGGTACCCATCATAATAAAATTCTTCAGCGCTGAAGATGTTATACCACGGTGATAGTTCAAACCAGCCACCAAGATATTCAACACTGCCACCTGTATTTATAGATTCTGCATATTGAATACTATGATAGTCAGAGCTGTCGCCGGTCTGTGGCTGTTCAAACAAATTCTGAATCGAGTAATCAAAGTATGCTCCGTTTCCTGTTAGCTGCGAATACAAAACCCTGTCGAGCAGGCGGGGATGTGGATTGGTACACGCGGAACAAGGTGCGCAGTTGTTGCAGCCATCCATGAAATTAATTACGTCAATATAATTCGGGCAGTAAGTGAGAAATGCGAGGTAAGCCTCTGTTTTCAAAGGTTGATCAGGATGATTGCTGTTGTACATCTGTTTGATGGAATTCATGGCAAACAACAGAGATTGAAATCCGGGCAAATCCGTTGCACAACTGAACCAAAATTCCAATTCAATATTCATGTTGTCGAAGTGTGCGCCGCAGGGATTGCAGGAATTGAAATCTGCAGTCCGGAGTGCGTATTTCAAGAGTTCGGACTTTTTATAGTCAGCATCAGTTTCAGGAAAGGATCGTTCTACCACATTCAATGTGGAATCAAAATAAACTGATCCGCGTTGGTCATTGCGAAGCCTGTAAGGTTCTGTGATGGGATAACGTTCATTGAATGCAGCTACGCTGTCGAACACATAAGCTGCTCCTCCGGCACCACCAATCTCTGTAATACAATATTGATTTCGTGCCTTCTGCATAAAACGGCAGAGGTGTTTCTCAAGTGTTTCATACATTTTTGTGTTTTCATTCCAGGCAGTGAGTGAGCCTCCTAAAATTTTCTCCAGGTCATATAATTCAATATCAGTAATATGGTTTTTCGCACAGTATATAAGCAAAGCATCTTCCTTTTCAAAAATGCCATCATGGTTTGCATCCACAGCAAGAATTGAAAAGTTGGGATCATACACATTGGCGCCTTGTAATTTTTTTGCGAAGCGGTCAACGTATAGTCCGCGGTGAGGATCGGATTCGGCGGGAAACTGGCAGAATGATTTGAAGCAAATAAAAAGAAAAGGTAGCAGAACAAATTTTTTCATGTATGGGCAGTTGGTACAAACATATTGAATGCGTTGTAATTCCGGCACGGTTAAATGAGGCGTTTGCCTATGGAAAGAAGAGTTTGGTCAAATTTCCGGGAAAAAGTGATGGAGTTATTAAGTGATGAGGTGAAGGGAGAATTTGAGAGTCCTTTATTTCAAGTATGTTTGAAGTCGAATGAAGATTTTTTGTTTTATGATTCTATTTCTTGGCGCAACAATTTTCTCTGATGCGCAAGCACCATCCATTCAATGGCAGAAACGTTATGGTGGTTCACTTGGTGAAAATTTTATTGATGGCATCAATACACGTGATGGCGGTTTCATTTTTGCCGGCGGCTCCAGGTCTAATGATGGTGAGGTAAATGGTAATTATGGAAATGTGGATGTATGGGTTGTTAAAGTTGACAATGCAGGAAATATTCAATGGGAGAATAATTATGGGGGTAGCAATATTGAGTTAGCAGAAGCAATTGATCAAACTAAGGATGGAGGTTATATCATCGCTGGGAATACTCAATCAAATGATTTTGACGTTACAGGCTATCACGGAAACGTGGATTATTGGATTATAAAAATTGATAGCACAGGAAACCTAATTTGGCAAAAATGCCTTGGGGGATCTAGCTATGAAACGTCCTCTTCCGTTCACCAAACAAATGATGGCGGATACATCGTAGGTGGTGTAACATTATCCAACGATGGTGATGTAAGCGGACTTCATAATAACCTGGGAAATTTTGATTTTTGGGTTGTAAAACTCGACAGTATGGGCAATCTTCAATGGCAGCATTGCTTTGGAAGCGATAGTCCTGAAGAACATTGTAAAGTCGTTATATCTAAGGACAACAAGTATGTGGCGTCCGGTTTTTCAAGTGGAATGAATAATGGCGATGTTAATTGCTTTCAACATGGAGGAGGCGATTATTGGGTTGTTAAATTAGATACTAATGGAATTATATTGAGTCAAAATTGTTTCGGAGGTTCTATGGGAGAAATAGGGTATGCAATTGATACCACATTTGGGAGTGGATTTATCATTGCTGGCGCATCAAATTCTTCGGATGGCGACGTTACTGGGGTACATGGAATTAACCCTTATCGCCCGGACTATTGGATAGTAAAAACGGACAGTTCATTAAATCTCCAGTGGGAAAAATGTCTTGGTGGGGGCGAGATTGATGTCCCTTCTCAAATACAACAAACGAATGACAGCGGTTATATTGTAACAGGTTATACAGAGTCTAATGATGGCGATGTAACAGGAAACCATTCTTTTGGATTCGGGCAAGATTTCTGGACTGTGAAATTAGATCGTTATGGAAATCTTGAATGGCAAAGGGCTTCAGGAGGATCTGCCAATGAATTGGAGAATGCTGTTATTCAAACTTTAGATTCTGGTTTCCTTATTATTGGTGGAACTACATCAACCGATGGCGATTTGACAGGAATAAGTAGTCATGGAGATGGTGATGCATGGGTTGTTAAACTTTTTCCTTCATCAACCGGTGTGAATCTTTCCATTAACCCATTCAACGATTTCAACTTCTACTTAAACCCTATTAACAATAATTTATACTTAAACTTTTCCGCCAAGGGGAACGAACAGATACGAGTGGAGTTAATTGATATAACCGGCAGGATTCTGATCTCTCAACCACTTTCAATTAAAAATGGCTTTAATAATAAAGAAGTTTATATAGGTGAACTTAGTAATGGGGTATACATTGTTAGTATGGTAACCGACAAAAGAAGAGTAGGAAAAAAGCTTATAAAGAATTAGTATTGTTTGTTGAAAATACAAATTATAAAAATATTTTTTTTCGTACGATTTTAAAAAACGAATTCCATCGTTATTGTGTAAACTTCTCTGAAAGTCGGCCAGTTTAAAATTGAAACAATAATCTCAACCCTTTTAAATCAGGGAGACCCGTATGGAGAAAAAGTTTATGAAAAAATTAATTGAAAATAAAGAATACTTTCTTTCTTCTTTTATTTCTTCAACTGCCATGAAAGACATGGAGGAATTGAATGATGCGTTGTGGAATGATTTGAAGCGGGTAGGGTAGTGTGATCTGCCAGCAAGGAAGTTTTGCTTCTCTGCGTACTGCTTTTTTTAATTCCTGTGGATTTTCTCTTCATCACTTAATTTCTTAGTCACTTAATCACCTCATCACTTCCTCACTTAATCACCTCTTCCCCCAGTCATACCTTCGTTACCTTCGCCGTCACTTTCTTGTCATCAAAAACAAGGTTCAGCGTATAAGTTCCGGTATTCATGTTTTTCCGGTCTTTAAAGGTGTAAACATTTTTTCCCTGCGGAGCTTCGAATGTTTCACTGCATTGGATTTTGCCCTGTTCATCGATCAACTGAACCCAAACGCGGCCGCTGGAGGGAATGAAGTAAGCGAGGTTGAAAGAATTCTGAAAAGTAGGAGGGTAGATCCTGTCGATGGTTAATGCTTTATCAGTTTTGATCTTGATTGCAGATGTTGCATGTGTGATAAACTTTCCGTCTTTGAAAGTCTGGCGCATACGGTAGAATACAATCCCCGGTGAGTTGACAGATTTATCGGTGTACACATATTCATCGCCTTCCTGGATGGTGAGATCAGCAGGAATGTTCGTGAGGTTTGCAAAATCAACACCATTTACAGAACGTTCTATCGTAAAGTAATCAACTTTTTCATTTGCAGTGCTGCTCCAATGTACATGGATGTCATTGCCGGAAGGAATCAGCATAAAGTTGATGAGCGATTCAGCCAGTGGTGATACAGAACCAGTGGTGCGCATCACAAAGTTGTCGAGCACAGGGATGTCTTTGCCACCGCCATCAATGTCTTTCGCAATAATTATATTTCCTGCATCATTCCAGTACATGGCAGAGTTTTTATTTCCGTCATTACTCCAGATAACCACGCTGTTTACAAACAGTTCTCCTTTACCTGTTGTAGGAGTATAGATGAAACGGTAATTCCGGAACTGTTCATCCATTGGAATTTCATAATCCGTTGTTGCAGTAACGGTTTCAAAGCCGCCTTTCAAACCGATAGTACGATAAGAGATATTGATAAATCCTTTTTTAAATCCGAAGTCAATTGATTTGCCGCGTGTGATAAAACTTCCTGAAGGTTCGCGTCTTTTAAAGTCAACGCTTACGTCAATTCCTTCCACATCAAAGAGTGGTGAATTGGCAAGTACCATGTTGATATCCTGTGCCGGTAATCCGGGAGCCAAACCGCCAGTAGAACTTCTTCCGCCAAAAGCAGTGTGCGCAGTATTTGAAATTTTTATTGCATCAGGACCAAGTGTGGATTTTGTTGCAGGATCTTTTTCCCATGTAAAGTTGGAAATGATTTCACCATTATTCAAAATCGCTCCACCCATTTCAGAATTGGAAGCACTCGTTCTTGTATTTTGCGAAAGGTTGAGGAAAACCAGCCAACCCAGCGTTAACGCAAACATCAGGCATAGTGAGCCGGTAATGACCATCATCCGAATCCTCATTTTGGTTTTCGGTACCTGGGTTTGTCTTCTGCTTTTTCTCATTTCTGGATAGAGTATCTGTTGTTTCGTGATTTACCACTTTTTGGATCCAATAGTTTTGAAATATGAACACATTTGTCCCACTTTGGAAATTCTTCGGTCTCTTAATTCTTGACAATTTTCTGAATCTGTTTCTCATCACCATAAGAGATCATGGCGAAGTAAATTCCTTTTTCAAGGTTTTTGTTATCAAGGAATTCATAGGTGTTGTATCCTGACTCGGCCTGGATTTTAGATTGCGCAACAATTTGTCCGGAGGTATTCATCAGTGTAAAATCAACCGGCACTGACGATTTGATCATAAAGTTTAGCTTAAAAGAGGTAATAAAAGGGTTTGGATATACTGATTTAATTGTCATCGTCATATCCGATTCCTGTTTGTCGCCACTTCCATTTTTAATTGTTTGTATTTCACTGTATGAATAGTGGCCGTCATAGTCCGTTTGTTTAAGCCTGTAATAGGAGTAACCGGTAATGGGGTTTTGGTCTGCTGCATTATAGTACAGGTTCGTAGTGCTGTTTCCCGCACCTTGCTTGTGAAGTACCGGAAGGAAATTCTCACCATCTTCCGAACGCTCAATCGTGAAGAAGTTGTTGTTTATTTCGGCAGCTGTTGCCCATTCTAATTTTACCAAACCTTCATTCAGCTTCGCTTTGAAGTAAACCAGCTTGATAGGCAGTGCAAAATTATCTGTAAAGAAAGAATGGAAGTACAGGGAGTTTTGTCTCACTTCGTTGCTTGAATAAGTAGAGATCGCGCCAGTGCGGTAATTAAACCTGTTCACATTTTGATAGTTGATCTGGAACATTGCCTGGTGCTGACTGGTGTCAATGT
>JBDTTM010000221.1:0-7081 GCA_039930605.1 Bacteroidota bacterium | reverse complement strand
GGACATTATAAAGCTTACCTGGATTCGGGAAATTATACAATAAGCTATCTTCCGAATGCATCGTTCACACAAACTTCTGCCCCGTTAACTTATAATGCACCGGTGCCGCCTTCCTATACCGGCGATGACTTTGGAGCATATTCAACACAGGCATTATACAACCAATATTTTTATGTGTGGCATCATCCAATGAGATGTCAGCCATCACAAGGTTACACGTACATTGATATTACGAACAATGGATACCTGTCTGTTCAAGGTAGCATTACAATGGTTCATTCTCCGAACATGACACTCAACACTGCTGTGCCGGCACCGGATGTAATAAGTGGAGATACACTTACCTGGTATTACTCTGTCCTCGCACCAGGCCAGTCTTTTCACATTGGCGGTGCCAATGGAATGAATTGGATTGCATTCAATGATCCTTCGGCTGGCCAGACAGTATGGTATTCTACCATGGACAGTGTATTCGATCTTCTGGGGAATCCGCTTACACAATATGCTGATAGCTTCAGCTTCGTGGTAACCTGTTCATGCGATCCGAATGATAAAGAGGTTTCTCCTTACGGGGTCGCGGCGCAACATTTTACCGCTCCAAATACTGAACTCACTTACACGATCAATTTCCAGAATACCGGTAACGATACAGCATTCAATGTAGTGGTTACGGATACGCTTGATTCAAACCTTGACTGGAATACATTTGAAGTAATCAGTAGTACTGATCCTGTGCATACCCAGATGGATGCCAACGGAGTCGTTAAATTTACTTTCGAGAATATTTATCTCCCGGATAGTAATGTGAATGAACCCGCAAGTCATGGTGCTGTTGCTTATCACATCAGAACGGATAGTTTGTTGCCCGATCCGACTGAAATTACCAATACAGCGTACATTTTCTTTGACTGGAATCCTGCAGTAATTACCAATACTACATTGAATACAATAACTACTTTATCTGCGCCTATTGCGGCGTTCACTACGGGAGATCTTTCATTCTGCCCGGGAAGTTGTATTAATTTTGCCAATCAGTCAACTTCAGGAGCCACCTACCTATGGTCATTCCCCGGCGGTACGCCATCTTCAAGTACGTCAACCAATCCGACAGGTATCTGTTATACAGTGAGTGGTTTTTATGATGTATCTCTCATCACAACAAATGCGCTTGGATCAGATACATCTACACTCACCAACTACCTTGAAGTCTTCACTGTAGCGCCACAGGCCATCGCACAGTCAGGGGATACACTGATTGCCAATTCCGGTTTTGTAAATTATGTCTGGTATTACAATGGAAATATTATCAATGGTGCCAACAGCTATTATTATGTTGCAACGCAGAATGGCGATTACCATGTGATCTCCTTTGATGCCAACGGATGTGATGTGGAAGCTGCGGTCTTCAATGTGTTGACAGATGTAAGGAGAAACCCTGTTGATGCATTTGAAATTTATCCGAACCCTGTAACAGACAGGATTGAAATTCGCGGTGCATCAGGTTCTGTAATTTCAATTTACAATGTATTGGGCGAAAAATTAGTTGATATCCTGTCAGCAACTGTAGACAAAAACAAATCAACCGAAGTTGACATGTCTAAATTACCACAAGGTATTTATACAGTAGAAATAACAAGCGGACAAAATATGTTTCGTACCAAGGTTGTAAAACAGTAATTAAGGTTTTGTGTAATAGTTTTATTAGAAAGGAGCAGCCCGTTTGTTGCTCCTTTCTTTTTAATAACAGGAACAATTATGCGTGAGGCAACTCAATTGCGGATTATCCTTGAATTACTTGATACGTACAAGGGAAAGGAACCGCTGAGCAGGTTCCTTAAGAAATATTTTAACCTGAACCGTCAACTCGGAAGCCGAGACAGGAAACTCATTCAGCAGTTTATTTACAACTATTTCCGGATCGGCAGAATGTATCCTGAAAAACCTGTTCAGGAAAGACTTGCCATTGCCAACAAAGCATGCAGAGCAGATACCAGTCCATTGCTTGATTATTCATTTAGGGAACTTAAAAATATTGACCGCGCCGCAACACACCTTGAACCGGATAAAATATTTCCTTTTGGCCGCCACCTCAGTGATTCAATCGATAAAGCTGAATTCATTCATTCTTTCCTGGTACAACCCAGGGTTTGGATCCGGGTGAGGACAGAATTTATTCCGCAGGTCGAAAAAGAGCTGACGGAGAAAGAGATCGTATTTGAGAAAGATGTGGAAACAGGAAATGCATGGTCCGTAAAAAACTCAACAGCACTCGACCAACTCGAATCATTCAGTAAAGGTTATTTTGAAATACAGGATTTGTCATCCCAAAAAACAATTCAGCTCGTACAGCCAAAGCAAGGTGAATCCTGGTGGGATGCCTGTGCCGGAGCAGGAGGAAAGGGATTGATGATGACAGCTTTTGAACCATCCGTCAAAATTTTCTGCACTGATACGCGTGAAACCATTTTAAAAAACCTCGTTGAACGGTTTCAAAAAGCCGGCTTTAAAAACTACACTGCCAAGGTACTTGATTTGACTGCCGACCGTAAGCCTGTATTATCAAACCATTTTGACGGGATAATAACAGATGTTCCATGTAGTGGTTCAGGCACGTGGTCGAGGACTCCTGAATGGCTAACCTATTTTGATCAGAAATCAATTTCCAAATACCAGCAAATACAACGAAAAATAGTTTCAAGTGTTATACGTTTTCTGCCTGAAAATAAACCACTTGTTTACATTACCTGTTCTGTTTTTAAGGAAGAAAATGAGGATAATACTGGCTGGATTACTGAGAATCTACCTTTGAAACTTCAGACGCAAATGTACCTTGAAGGGGTTTCGAAAGGAGCTGATACCATGTTTGTTGCACGATTCCTCAGAATCTGAAAGAAAACACGGGTTTTCATGTTCATGAATAGGCTGGTTTCCCTCTCATAATCAGTAACTATTGAACTTTCACTTAGTATAAAGTTATGATGTTTAATCGAACAAAATGACTTCAGGGAGGACAGTAGTACTTTCTCTTTTCTTATTTTTTGGTGCTGTCGTAAGTGAAGCACAAAAATCCCCTGCTTCAGAATATGACCTGAAGAAACAGGCTGAAAAACTTTTTGAAAAAGAAAATTACCCGGAAGCAGCTACGATGTACTCTCAACTCCTGAGTTTGTATCCGCGCGATGCAGTTTACAATTATCGTTACGGTGTTTGCCTGCTTATGTCAGGCCAGGATAAAACCGGAGCTGCATCTTATCTTGAAGTGGCTGCAAAATCAAAAGAGACCGACGCCGATGTAAATTTTTACCTCGGCCGCAGTTATATGTTTATGGATCATTTTAATGAAGCCATCAATGCCTTTACACTTTTCAAGAAAGAAGGAGCTTCTTCAAAGCAAAGCAAGCTTCAGCCGGACCAATACATTCATAACTGTGAAAATGCCAACCTGCTTCGCAAGGACAGGAAGAATGTCGTCGTCCTGAATAAAACAAAAGTAAACCGCGCTACATTTTTTGCAAATTATGATTTTACGAATGCTGCCGGAAAACTATTAACCACTCCGGATCGTTTTCTTACGCCAATAGATAAAGCTAGAATGAGTAGTCCTGTTATGTTCATGACAAAAGACGGTGAGACTATCTATTACGCAAGTTACGGGAAGAAAGGGGAGCATGGTAAAGACATTTACCGCGTTGTGAAGCTTCAGGGAGGTGTCTGGAGTGAACCGGTTAACCTGAGCAGTGTCATTAACACAGATGGCAATGAAGATTTTCCTTATTTGGATAAAGACGGACGTACGTTTTATTTCAGCAGCAACGCACACAACAGCATTGGAGGATATGATGTTTTTAAATCGCAGTATGATTTCAATACAGCACAGTGGAGTGAACCTGTGAATGTCGGAATACCGATTAACACAGTTGATGATGATATATTCTATATGCCATCTACCACAGGAGAAACTGCTGTCTATTCAACAGCCGTGGAATGCGAGTCCGGAAGAATTGAAATGCGCAGTATCAAGCTGGGCGATGTTGTAAATAATGTCGCTGTGATCAATGGTAAATATTTTTCGCAGGACCAGGTTACGCGCAGAGATGCCCGGATCACTGTTATCCGTACGAAAGACAATGGAGTTGTTTCTTCTGTGAAAACGGATAAGTTCGGTGATTACGAACTTATCCTTCCTACAGGTGATGATTACATGCTGATCGTTGAAGGAGGAAGCTACATTCCGCATGCAGAGAATTTTTCTATCCCGGAAGGATTCGCGGTGAGTGGTTTGAAGCAAAGAGTAAATATGAACAAGGCCGGTGATATAGAGGAAATGACGATGAGTAATTATTTTACTCCGTCAGCAATCGATGCATCAACGGCATCCATAGAAAAGCCCACGCAGGTTACAAAAAGTGAATTCGATGTAAAAGATACCGCATCACGCAAAATGCAGCCGATTACATTTGAAGGTAAAACACTTTTCGTTGCACCACCA
This sequence comes from Bacteroidota bacterium, assembly GCA_039930605.1. Classification (GTDB taxonomy): domain Bacteria; phylum Bacteroidota; class Bacteroidia; order AKYH767-A; family 2013-40CM-41-45; genus JAPLDB01. The sequence continues at coordinate 2,592 of JBDTTM010000221.1, read as the reverse complement.
TCACTCAGAAATTATGGGGGACCTGACGTAGATCCTTCCGCTTTTGCAACAAAAGAGAAACAGGCCGAAACAAATGCCGGTTCAAATCCGGGATCCGATGCAATATCGAGCCGGGAAATTGATAGCGATGAAGACAGTTCAGGAACAGTAGCTGAATTAAAAAACGATGACAGCATTGCCGATGAAAAGAAAGCTGAGCCAATCGTATCTGAAAAAACATCCAACACAGAATTGGTGAAGATGGCATTCGAAGAAGCCCAGGCTACACTGGAGGAAGCAATAGCACTTCATGAAGGTGCTGTCGAAAAAATGGCTGAGTCAAAATCTCTTGACAGCTTATCAAAAGTGCAGGTAAAGGAAGCGAATCAATTGCTGACCTCCGGTGATAAGGAGCAATCACAGCAGATATTCAGCGAGTCGCAACAAAATGCGCTCGATGCAGTGCAGAAGAATAAGGAAGCGCAGAACATAGAAGCAGACGCAAACGTGAAAGATGCAGAATCAAAAAAATCCTTCCAGGAAGCATCGCAATTCATGAAGGAATTAAAAGTTGACACTACAACATTGGCTTACCAATCCATTTCGGGTAAGGAATCAGCCACAGCAGAAAACGAAAACAGAAACAGTACCGGGCGGAAAAAGGAAGGGGCTTCACCTGTTACAGTGAATCAAGGCAACGATCCGATAATGACACACGCTCAAAAGGCTGGTGAACTGGCAGAGGAATCAGGTAACTTGATTCTGGCATCACTGGCATTGGAACAGAAGGCAGAGAAAACAACAGACAAAACACAAAAAGCCAAATATGAAAATCGGGCAAAAGCTCTGAAGAGAGAAAGTGAATTAAAGAAGTCCGAATCTGAAAAGGAAACTGCTTTAGCTACGAAGGAGAAAGAACAGCCATTTGCAGTTAATGCCAATAAGGGTAAAGCTGCTGACTCAAAGGCAGGTGCAGCACCAATACAAACGGAAGAGAATCCAGGCAATGCGGGTGCAAAAAATGAAAATGGTCAATCACAGGGACAGGACGCTTTAAGTAAAAAGGAAGTCATTGAGAAAACAAGTGACAGTAGTCCGATTGTTGAAAGTCAACCCGAATCTCCAAAGACTGAAAGTGAAACGCATTCAAATTCTGGCGGTCTATCAACACAAGCGAAAGAGAATACAGGTGATGTTGCTACAAAAAATAAAAAGGGTCAATCACAGGCACAGGATGATATAAATAAAATGGACGTATCCGAAAACACAAATGCCGGTAATCCAGTTGTTGATAGTCAGCCTGAAACTTTAAAGATTGAAAATAAATCTGCATCAGTTGATAAAGGCAAACAGTTTGGCGAATCAGGGAATCATGAAACCGCAGTAGAAAATGGAGTCGATACAACAAATAAAATTAATAACACCCAAGCCCACGAACCAAAGGAGGTGCCAGTTCTACAGAAAGAAGTAGATGTTACTGCTATGCATGAGGGAAAGAAAATTGACGAGGCTGCTGATAAAGATGCCGGAGAAAATAAAATAAATAGTCGGAACGAAAGCAGTACTGATTCAAAAATGAATGCATCGAAAGGTCAAGAGGCAAATGATGCCGTGGCACTGAATGGAAAGAGCGAATCAAATAAAGTTGCTCCTGAATCAGAATCCGTAAGGACCAATGACGCCGGGGAAAATACAATGGTGCCCGTAATTAATACTGCTGCGGCTATTAAAGTGAAAATTGATCCTTTGGCGTTAACGCATTACCAGAATTACAAGCAACGTCTTGATGACTCGAAAAAGACTGAGAATATTTCTAAAGAGACAGAAGCAAAACTCTTAACCAACAATACAAAAGAAAAGCGCGACAGTCTTGCAGTAAAATCGGCTGACCTGAATAAGCAATCAATTATGCAATGGCAGGAAGCTCAAAAGGAATTGTCACAGGCAAAAGAAATAGACCCGGATATAGAAGAGAAGGTACAAAGTATTCCTGCTTCATCTGCGGTCCGCGGGAATGAGACCGGCAAATCGAATGATGAAACGGCCATGGTTTCCAAACCGGTGATGAGAGACCAGGAACCGGTAGCAGAAAATGTGACCTCGCAAGCTGAGAACAACAATGCAGAACCAAAAGTGGTTTCTGAAGTGCTTGATACTACCAAGGCTGAATATCCTCAATATGTGAAAACACAAAAGGAGATTTTGGAGAAACAAACTGAGACAGTAAATCTTTTTGTGGAAGGAATGCAGTTGAATAAAAAAGCGGTTGCAATCAAAGCCGATGAAATGAAACTCCGCGACCAGGCTGAGGTTACTTCTAACAAAAAGGAAAAAGCAAAATTGATTGAGAAAGCAGATTCACTTTCCATGGAAGCTGAAATCGTAACTAATCACTCGAAGGAAATGCTGGCTGTTGCTCAGAAAAATACGGGAACAGTGAAAGCTTTGACTTTAAAGTCGAATGAGTTGAAAGCAGGACTGATTGTCGCTGCGCATCCGGAATCAAATCAACAACCTGTTGCCGGGGGGGGCACAGCATCCCAACAGGATATTGCTGCGAATGCACCAACCAATTCAGATAAAAAATTGAATGAAAATAAACCAGGTGGAAGT
>JBDTTM010000220.1:0-7122 GCA_039930605.1 Bacteroidota bacterium | reverse complement strand
ACCTCAATTCTGTTTTCATTGAAGCTCTCAGATAATATAAGAAGCCAATTCCGGATGGCCGATACGTTGCAGCGGATTATCCTCGTCAACGTTGTCGTCTATCTTGGCTTTGCTATCGTGAGGGCAATCATGAAACTGTTCATGAGTTCGCTGGATGTTTATTTTATTCCTTCTCAATGGCTGGCTGTTCCTGCCTCGTTACATGCACTGTTGCTGAAGCCATGGACGCTGATTACGTACATGTTTTACCACGAAGAATTCTTCCACATCCTATTCAACATGCTTTGGTTATTCTGGATGGGAAAAATATTCAAGGAGTATTTGGGCAATAAAAAATTATTGAGCACTTATGTCCTGGGCGGTATCAGCGGAGCGGTACTTTACATCGTTGCCTATAATGTTTTTCCCCTTTTTTCTGAATCTGTAAATTTCTCATTTGCACTTGGCGCATCAGCAGGTGTACTCGCAATCACAGTTGCTGCGGCTACATTACTGCCTGATTACAGGATCGGGCTTATGTTCATCGGACCGGTGGCATTAAAATACATAGCCATCGTAACCGTTTTCCTCGATTTGATAAGTGTGAGTGGAGCCAATGCCGGCGGACACATAGCCCATTTGGGTGGTGCCATCTTCGGGTTTATATATGTGAAGCAGCTGAAGCAGGGACGAGATATTGCTTCATGGTTTAATAACCTGGTAGATCGGATCGTCAGTCTTTTCAAAGGCCGCAGCAGGATGAAAGTACACTATAAACGTTCTGCAGGTGACGATGCTTTTGTTTCCGGTAAAAAAATAAAACAGGAACGCACAGATGAGATACTTGACAAAATAAGTAAGTCCGGGTACGGCAGCCTGACGAATGAAGAACGTGAATTTCTTTTTAAATCAAGCCGGGAAAATTGAACCTTTCAATCTCCTGTAAGTAGAATCCCTTATCGTTTGGAACAGGAAAGAAAAAAATCGTCCTTTTTAAGTAAGCTGATGATGTTCTTCAATATCATCAGTATCGCATTTCTTTTACTTTCCTACCTGGCTGCCTGGGTTTCTCCTGCCGGTAGTTTCTGGTGGCTGCAATTGGTTGCCCTGGGGTATGGATTATTACTGCTGCTCAATTTATCATTTATCATTTTCTGGATTCTCGCTAAAAAAAATGCATTCTGGTATTCCACGATTGCAATACTGATCGGGTATTCGAAAATATTTGGAATTGTTGAGCCACGACTTTCTAACGGGAATGAAATCAATAGGAGTCCGGGCGCAATATTTCCGGTCAAGGTGATGTCCTTCAACGTCAGGTTATTTGACCTTTATAACTGGTTCCACAATGATGAAACCCGCGGTAAAATTTTTGAATTTCTGAAAAATGAATCTCCTGATATAGCCTGTTTCCAGGAATATTATTCTTCTGATCGGAAACTGGCCGGCTTCGATAACAACAGAACGTTACCGGATGCAATGTCAGCTCCTTATTCACATATTGAATATACTGTAACCCTTCGTGATTCTGATCACTGGGGAATTGCCATTTTCAGCAAGTACCCGATTGTAAACAGAGATGCAGTGCATTTTGAAAAACATGGAGGTAATATTTTTATTTATGCTGACGTGAAAATCGGAAATGATACGCTGCGGATTTTTAATACCCATCTCGAAAGTGTCCGCTTCAGAAATGAAGACTATCGCTTTTTGTCTAACCTGAAGAATGATGTTGAGCAGGATGAAATGGCCGGTGGAGTGAAAATTTTAATCCGGCTGAAACGTGCCTATGCAAAACGTGCCAAACAAGTCAATGTTTTGAAAGCGGCGATTGATCATAGTCCATACCCTGTAATTGTTGCCGGAGACTTTAACGATACGCCCTCTTCCTATACTTATCATACCGTATCCGAAGGATTAAAAGATTCTTTCCGTGAATGCGGTACCGGTTTTGGGAAAACATATGCCGGGTTGTTTCCCAGTTTCCGGATTGATTACCTGCTTCATTCGGAGCGGCTCCTGGCATCTCACTACATCACCCACCGCGAAAAAATTTCTGACCATTACCCGGTGACCTGTTGGTTCAGGTTGAATAAGTAAAAATTAAAACGGGTTGTTTTTTTTGGGCATCACGAATTCAATCGGGAGTATAAACTGAACATCTACACTCGTCTCACCGACCTTGCCGGGAATCCAGTCGGGCATCATGTGTACAACACGGAGAGCTTCATCATCCAATTGTGAATTGACTCCGCTTAATATTTTAGCATCTTTAATTTTACCGGTATGATCAATCAGGAAACCGACAAAAACGCGGCCCTGTATCCATGCAAGCTTTGCTTCCTCCGGATAGCGAAGGTTATTTTTTAGAAAGGACATCAAACTGTCTTCTCCACCCATAAACTGGGGTTGTTGTTGAACGACTGTGACCCCAAAACCTGCTTTTACATGGTCCTGTGCCTGTAATTTTAAGAAGCAATGAGTAAACAATAAAATCCATGATATTATTTTAATGGGCTTCATTTAGGTTGTTTTTAAGAAGGTGTGATGATGCACTATATCGCTCATCCTGATTCAAACTTACTGCATTCAGACTAAGCAGGCAAATTTTTTTCTTTCGTATCATACAAATTGCTTCAAAACGAAATTGCCGGATGATAATATCTGTTGCATCTAAATTCAACGTACTGTATTCATTTTTCAGAAAATTTTTCGCAGATAAGCTTTCACATTTATAATTTACTTTTTGTAAAAACCAACAATTTTTTTAAAAAATCATTAATCCTCAATCATTCTGTATATATTCTGAATATAAATTTTCGAAATTTGGATATCAGGTGAAAAAATGATTTTTAAAGCCTCCTTTACTGGACTGGCATTACAATATTCATTTATTTCGTCATGTTCGATACAAAAACTTAACATTAAACAGGGTAATTTCTTTCTGGATGGCAGCAAATATATATTCATTAAAAAGGCTGGCGCTACTATTGGCGTTGGTTTCTGGGGTATTCTTAAATAATCGGCCTGAAGCCAATGCAGTCTGTAATGCAGTAACAGGGCTTAATACGACTAGTATCACCAATGTAAGTGCTAAGCTGAGGTGGACAGCCGTGAGCTGTGATAGCTTCCTGGTGCGGTATTACAACATAGCATATCCTAACATCATTTATTATAAAACAGTCTCTCCCGGAACAGCAACCTATATTACTGTTACCGGACTTTATCCCGGAACAACATATAACTGGCTTATCCATAGTTATTGTGGTGGCGGACAGTCAGGACCATACCAGGTCACGCCATCTTCTTTTGTTACATTGGGTACAGTAGCTAATTGCGTCACCCCAAATCTTACAAATACGACAAGTATTACCGCGAATGCTGCCACACTGAATTGGAACACATTGGTAACTGCAGATACTTTCCAGGTGAGATACAACGTGACTGGTTCGACCAGTTATACCTGGAAAAAGGTTGCCGGATCGGTGCATTCCTATTCGATGACAGGCTTATTATCGAATACAAGCTATACATGGATTGTATGTGGATTCTGCAACGGTGGAAGCCAGACGACTTATTCAACCTCGAACACATTCACTACCATCTCCTCTACCTGTGGAACACCTAATGTAAACACGTTTACCAGTAGCAGCATTACAGCTTCTTCAGCTACTATGGGGTGGGGAGTTGTTTCCGGTGCAACCAGCTACAATTTAAAATATGCCGTCCGGTATTCTGGAAACTGGACAACCGTTAACACCACAAGTACTTCTAAAAATGTAACCGGGCTGCAGGCTTCTACCTGGTATGAATTCCAGTTGCAGACAGTTTGCTCCGGTGGCTCAAGTGCTTTTTCAACTTCAGGAATTTTTCAAACTACATCTTCTACGCTCGTTTTGTCGCGCGGACCATACCTGCAACTGTCCACAACCAGTTCTATTTATATCCGGTGGAGAACGAGTATAGCAAGCGATTCCAAAGTGTATTATGGAACCACTTTAGGAACTTACCCGAGCTCAGTAACGAACAGCACATCCTTAACAGAACACATAATTCAGCTTATAGGGCTTTCTGCAAATACGAAGTACTTTTATAAGATAGGATCTACCACTGTTTCACTGCAAGGGGATTCATCAAACTATTTTTACACCAATCCGGTTGTAGGATCTACAGGCACTGTTAGAATATGGGCCATCGGCGATTATGGAGTTGGATCATCGAACCAAACAACCGTACGCGATGCCTACAAGAATTTCCGTGGATCAAATTACACAAATGTCTGGCTTAGCAGCGGAGACAATGCGTATGATGATGGTACTGACGCTGAATACACCAGCAACGTCTTTAATTATTATGCTGAACCAATGAAGAAATGGGTGTTCTGGCCCACCACAGGAAACCATGACCTTCACAGTGCTACGGCTTCCACACAAACAGGTCCTTTCTTCGACATTTTCACACTGCCAACCAATGCACAGGCGGGAGGAGTAGCGTCCGGAACTGAAGCATATTACTCTTTTAATTATGCCAACATTCATTTTATTTCCCTAGAATCAAACGATGCTGCATTCCGTTCTACTACTGGGGCAATGGCTACATGGCTTACCAACGACCTGAATGCGAACACTCAGCGCTGGACGGTTGTTTATTTCCATCATCCTCCATACACCAAAGGATCCCATGATTCAGATGTGGATGCAGAGTCGATCGGAATGAGATCGAATATTGTTCCTATCCTCGAATCGCATAAAGTGGACCTCGTAATAGGAGGACATAGTCATGCTTATGAAAGAAGCTACCTCATCAAAGGACATACAGGATTAGAAACAACTTTTACTGCCGGCATGGAGGTAAGTACAAACAGCGGCATTTATCCCAATTCATACATGAAGTCATCACCAAATTTTGACGGGACTGTTTATGTAGTTTGCGGTACATCAGGCCAGCTAGGTACTACTTCGCCAGGGTGGCCACACAATGCTATGTATACTTCTACAATTGCAAAATATGGTTCCCTTGCCATTGACGTTACCGGCGATCGGCTCGATGCGAAATTTATTTTGAAGGACGGAACTACCTGGGATCAGTTCACGATTCAGAAATCCGGCTTGCGCCTTGCAGGTACTTTCGGAGATTTAACCGGCAGTGAATTGAGTGTATATCCGAATCCTGCTACAGGTCAATTTACAATTGCATTCCCGGCACCTACTTCAGATACTAAAATTTCTGTTTTCGATATCAACGGAAGACAGGTTTATTTTACAGAGATTGCAAAGAAAGAGTCTCTCGATCCGATTGAACTTCGCGTAAGCAGGTCAGACTTATTTGTCCGCCAGGGAATTTATTTTGTAAGGCTTGTCAGCGATGAACAGGTTATCACAAAAAAATTATTGATTGAAGATTAATAGACTAACCACCAGGAGTAGAGTGCCCCGCAGAAGTGGGGCATTTTTTTTAATGAGACTTGGTGTTTAGAAGTGCGAAGCACGTACTAAGAGCCTAGTCTCATTTATCCTGCACTTGATAAGTGGTGCAGGATATGTTGGATAGTGAAGTGTCATGCATTGATTAGAATCGCTGTCGAATTAATTCTGCACCCTGATCAGATTAAGGAGTTGTTGGACTAACTGTAAAAAGATTGCCACAGGAGCATGGATGCTTGTCTGCGAATCAGTAGCAACGATTTCTTTTTAATAAAATCTCTGTTGATATGTTATCAATTTGGGGTGATTTCAATGGATCACATCGGTTAATTTTGTGGGGCTTTAAATAGATACTATGAGTACAACTAAATATTCCCTTGTCATGCTTGTTGACGACAATGAGCTTGATAATTTTATCAATAAAAAACTGGTAGAAGCAGACTCATTTGGGGGTTCAACCACGATTCATACTTCAGCACAAAGTGCCCTAACCTACCTGAAAAACAATGGAGGTTCAATAGAACTAATTCCGGACCTTATTTTTCTCGACATCATGATGCCGGAAATGGATGGATTCGGTTTCCTGGATGAGTATGAAAAATTGCCTGACATGGTGAAGTCAAAATGCAAAATTGTAATGCTTTCTACCAGCGATAGTTTCAAGGATCTGAACCGGGCAAACCAGAACAAATACGTGAAACGCTTTCTGAATAAGCCTTTGAACGCACAGATACTTGCCGCATTAAACATTTGAATAAAACGGATTTAATATCTTTGCTCATCTTTTAAAGAATTTTCCGATGAACAATTATTCTTACAACCATATTTTATTAATTGAGGACAGCGAAATCGACGTCCTGGTTTACCGCCGGCTGATGGAGTTGATGCACTTTGCTGCCCACGTAACCATTACTTCAACTGCCGAAGAAGCCGTTGATTTTTTAAGAAATGAAGTGAACAATGAAGCACAGGCGCCTGAGTTAATCCTGCTTGATATGCACCTCCCCGGAATGAGTGGATTCGACTTTTTGAAAATATTCGAATCGCTTCCGGATTTTATCCTGAATAAATCAAAAGTAATTGTTCTCTCAGTTTTTCAAAAGCCGGATGACATCAGGAAGATTTCAGAAAACAAATTTGTAACAGGGCAGCTTGAGAAGCCGCTTACACAGGATTCTTTGCGGAAACTCAAGCTTCTGAAGGAACAGGGAGCGGAGGTATTGTCAAATTCCTGAGTTATCTTATCTTTTCTTTTTAAAAAAATCTTTAATCAGCGCAGCGCATTCCTGCTCCATCACACCTCCTGAAAGAATCGTACGGGGATGTAAAATACTTTTATCGACTGAAAGAAAGCCACGCTTCTCATCCCGGGCCCCATAAACAATTTTGCTGATATGCGTCCAGAAACTGGCACCTGCACACATTACGCAGGGCTCAATCGTCACATACAACGTACATTCATCCAGGTATTTTCCACCGATATAATTTGATGCTGCAGTAAATGCCTGCATCTCAGCATGCGCAGTGACATCAACCAGCTTTTCAGTCAGGTTGTAGCCACGGGCAATGATTTTATTCCTGCAGACAATCACCGCACCGATAGGCACTTCATCCTCAGCAAGTGCTTTGTGGGCCTCTTTCAGGGCCTCACGCATGTAATATTCGTCAGTATTCAGATTCACGCCATAAAGTAAAGATTTTGATCCCGTTTTTGGAAATA
>JBDTTM010000219.1:0-7275 GCA_039930605.1 Bacteroidota bacterium | reverse complement strand
TTTTTTTCTCAGCTACCTTGCTAAAGTTTATCCTAAACGCAGTTCAGATAGCCCTTTTACTTTGCGTGTAAACAGCATTGAATGCAGCAGCACCGGTGGAATATTATCAGAAGCAAAGGTCAAAATGGATATTGATATCGTTCATTCCGCAACAAATGAATTAATAACCAATCTCACATTGGAAAAAACACGACAGCCCCTGATGGGTGGAAAAACATTCGGAGTGTTGATTGAAGAAATAATTGCAGCCGGAATCGAAATGATAAAGACGGATAAAACAAATATGCATTAGTTTTTTTCGTCGTTAGTGGCGGTGACAAAGAAAACGCATTCACAAGTCCTACCTCCTCCCGCTCATCCCGAAATTTCGTTTAGCGTTTTTGCGCGAAGCCATCGCTTGCTTCATCTTTTGATTTTCCTGGTTGATAGCAACTTCAGCATGGTGGTTAAGATTTTTTTCAATCCGGCGAGCTTCAAATGTATTTATGGGAACTGCATTACCTTTCTGAGGTATAAAATGTAAATCCTCACCGTGTATTATTACTGTGTCCGGCCTTTTAATCTTTGTCTTAGCTGTTTTGATTGTTTTATTCCTGCCGGTAGTTGTTGTTGTTAAAGCTGCTGCTACTTTTCTTATTTTCTTTTTGTCGGTAATTCCTGCTTTTTTTCTGGCAGCATTTTTCTTTTTCGAAGTTGTCTTAACGGGAAGCGCTTTTCCTTTCTTCACAACTGTATTTGCAGGTTTGCGCCCGGTTGGAATTGCTTTTTTCTTTTTTGTGATAATTTTTGTTTTGCCTTTTGCTGATGCTTTATTTTTCTTCACCGCAATGTTTTTAGCAGTGGACTTTAGCGGACGTTTTAATTTCTTCTCAGCTTTTTTTTTGGAGTTTTTTTTTATCATAATTATTAAGATTTGTTCTACAAGGTGTATTATTTGAATTTCTGTTCGTCGGTGGTACGTAAATACGGTTGTGGGGTCAGTTTGATATATCATAAAAATCTGTGCCCTTGTTCCCGGAGTGCCGCAGCACCAGCTAATTATTTTGGCGCTTACTGAATCCTTACGCCTCCGCACGCTGTCGCAGAAGTTTTTCCGTTGGCGCTTAAAACTTCAGCATCACGCGGATGGTGGCCGATGTATAGCTAACGGGAATCGTGGAAATACTGCTTTTTTATATCAATCTGTCCAGATTCCCTTGTTTCCGATCAATAAGCAAACCAATAAACTTATCGCTACTTTCGTTTTCCAAACCTCAAAAGTTTACTATGTATAAAAAAATTATTCTTCTAGGTATTTTATTTTTCATGCTTCCGTTTTTTCATTGCATGGCACAGGACGAAGGTCCCGATACCGTCAGTACCGGCATATATATCACCAGCATTCATGATATTGATTTCCGTCAGCGTGAATACACGGTCAATTTTTGGCTTTGGTTCAACTACAAGAATCCGGATTTTGATTTTGCCAAATACCTGGAGATTCCACAGGCAAAATCAATGAATACATTATACTCGGCAGTAGATACAATGGAAGATGGCAGCTTGTATGTATTGTTAAAGTTACAATGCGTGATGAAAGACTCCTGGAAAATCGATGACTTTCCTTTTAACCACCAGAGCCTGAGGTTGTCAATTGAAAATTCACAGTACGATAAGAGTATGTTGGTATTTGCAAAAGATACTGTCGGCGAGATCTACGACAGGCACGCACTCACCGGATATGGCATTGATAGTACCCGAGGTTGGCACATTGATCCTGACAGCGTAAAAATTTCCATCGGCACAAAAGCCTACGAAACAAATTTTGGTGATGCTTCTCTCGGAGCGCCGCATATGATGTACAGCGCTTTCAAAGTAAAGATCGGCATCAATCGCGATGCATGGGCTTTATTCTGGAAAATCTTTTTAGGGATGTACATTGCTTTCCTCATAGCTTTCGTCTCCAGTTTCATTCACCTCGATCACATCGAAGCGCGATTCGGACTAACGGTAGGTGCACTCTTCGCTGTGGTCGGTAACAAGTATATCATTGAATCATCATTGCCAGAATCCTCTTTGTTCACACTGGTTGATTGGCTGCATGGTCTTACGTTACTTTTTATTTTTTCAATTATTGTTTCTACAACGATTGCATTATGGATGAAAAAGAAAAGTGATTTTGAAATAGCAAAACGTATTGATACCAATGTTTCATTAATTCTATTCATTGCTTTCGTCATCTCGAATGTACTCTTGATATACGGTGCATTGTAAAATTAACCGGGAATAAATTTTGAAAATTTTTTGTCACGGATTCACAGTCTCCTGGCTTAATACGCACTGCCCGCTCCTCCACCCCCGGAACTCCCTCCTCCAAAAGGATTATCCTCCTTTGAGTGTATAGTGCCTCCGGCAGCCCGTGATACAAGCACACTTCCGATTGCTTCAAATGCTTCATTCCTGGAATCATCGTCTTCAACAGATGTAATTCCGTTCCGCGGAATTTTCAGGTATGAAATGCCCAGCCATGCAACGGCAATCAGGAAAATACCGGCAACAGTCAAAGCTATTTCAGGAGCAAGGATGCTATAATAGTAGCGGATACTCATGATCCCTGCAGCAACCAATAGAATACCGGCGCGGATAAGCATATAATTCTTCTGCTTCATTCCAAGCCATACATAAAGCAAAGGAGCTGCAATCGTAAACGCATAAAAGAAATATGCGAACGGAATATCTTCACCGGGCACAATGAACGAGCCAGCCAACATATTTGAAAGCTCCCTCACGACTAAGTAATTGCCACTGAGATAGAGTGTAACAAGACTTGCTGCCTCAACAATTGAAAAGCATTTTTTCCAGTAATGCCACCCCTCTCTTTTTTTCCAGCTCTTACTTATCCAATAAATGATGAATGAAAATATCATTCCTTCAAAAGGTAGTATGAGCTTGCCAATGGTTCCTGCCTTTAATACAAGCAATACATTGATGGTAAATAATCCAATGAAAGAAAGTAAGGCCAGGAATGCATCCCTGAATCGAATGCTGGCGAAAATAAAAATCGGAAGTACTGCAGCGATGTAAATAACCGGGTCAAGATTGAACGCAAAATTATTTCCACTAAACGCAAAAACAACTCCGGTACTTGCACTGATTACGGATGCATACAACAATGCGTCGGTAATGCCTGAACGGAAGTAATGTCGCTGCTTCACAAAATTTGCTGTCACAAAATAATAGACGCCCCCGAAAAAGAGGCTCTGCAATGCTATTGCCATTTGATTACTGGCTAAAGCAAAGAGGTTAAAGAGTCCAACTGAGCTTACGATGATTAAAAGAGTAAACAGGAACATGCCTGCACGCACAAACATGTTGGATGCATGATATAGGCTTTCATACTTCAGAGCAATCGCATCAAACTCCTCTTTTGAAATGAAACTTTTCTTCAGCCAATTTGCAGACTGTTCCTGGATTTCAAGGTTGTCAATCCATTGTTTATTGTAAATCAGCATTGCCTTTGATTTTTTTCCAATATTTTTTCAAATACCTGATCATCATCACCGCACTGCCAATCAGGTACAACGGAACAATATAAAGAATACTCATCCCGAGCGTACTTGATAACAAATAAAAAAATAAATAGCTAACGCCAATGTATCCATAGATAGCTGCGACCAGCAAAAAATAAAATGAACGTTCCTTCATTGAATGACGGATGCAGATATATATTATTATTCCAAGAATAGGAACGAAGAGAATCACAGTGCCAAACGAAAATAATCCAGCCAGGCAGGAAATGAAAAGGAGGTGCATGGCAAAATTGTAATACGTAAAGGTGAAATGTTTCTTGATATTTTGTTGGGAAAAGAATCTTCCTGCAACGACAAGCACTGCACCGAAAAATAAACCGGTAAATATGAGTCGGTCACTACTGAAATCGTTTTCGCTTATTAATGAAGTAGGTGTAATTGAAATTCCTAAAAAGGCAGCGAGGCATGTGATGCCAATGGATAATACTCCAATGTGATCGAATTTATATGCGCTGATTAAAAACAGGATGGCCGGTATTATAAAAGCCAGGCCGTTGAATGGACCAAAGACGGAATATTGATATTGCAGATACCCGGTAAACGACAACGTAGTGAGACAACCAAAAAGCAAAACATAATCATAGAAAATGTTTGGTGAAGTTACTTTCTCATTCGAATAAGGATTTTTTTTCATAATGCACCAGGTAAAACAAGCCGCTGAGATCAATGCAATTAACAAAATGACTGCAAGATGCCCGATGCTGTCAATGTTTTTATAAATGGCTATGCCAAGTCCGCCTGTCAACAACAACACGCCGGCATATAGCAGCGATTTCAATTCGAAGTTGAGGGAGAATAAACGGCTTGAATCCGCAGCGATTATTTTTTGATGCGATGCTTCGTCAATCAGGTTTTCACCATGAAGCTTGTCAGCTAATCTGGCAGAGTCCATATTTCCAATGTTGCCGGTAAATATATAAATTGTTTAGATGCTGCATTTGTGCATCTACACACGCCAAACTTTCGTGATTCCAATCCTCCAATCCTCAAAATTTGTAATCTTCAAATCGGCCAATCTTCCAATCTTCTGCATTTTTTAATTCTCTACTTTCGTCCAATCTTATTTCAATGCTGAATGAACAATAAAGAAGAAACGCTTGACCCCGCCAACTGGGAAGCGATGGAAAAATTGGGCATCAATATGATTTCCGACATGATGCAAAATCTTTCGACTGTGAGGGAAAGAAAAGTATGGGTAGCGCCTACTGATGAAGTGAAAAAATATTTTCTTCAGCCGGCACCGGGTGATGGAGCTGATATTGAAAAAATTTACGCTGATTTCAAATCCAACATTCTGCCTTATCCTACAGGTAACATACACCCGCGTTTCTGGGGCTGGGTCATGGGGAACGGAAGTCCATTTGCAATGCTTGCCGACATGCTTGCTGCCGGTATCAACCTGAACCAGGGAGGCGGAAATCAGGTAGGAGGATTGGTAGAGACCCAGGTCATCGAATGGTTCAAGGAATTATTTCATTTTCCGGAGGATGCTAGTGGATTGATCGTAAGTGGTGGTTCTATGGCCAACCTCATCGGGCTTACCGTTGCCCGCTTTGCTCATGCTGATTTTGATTTGCGTAAAGAAGGAATCTATGGTTCGAAAAAACGAATGATGGTTTATGCCTCCAAAGAAGTACACAACTGTGTAAACAAATCTATGGACCTTTTAGGTTTGGGTAGCGATTCACTTCGGTTAATAGATGTGAATGAGAATTATGAAGTTGACCTGGAAAAATTAAAAAATCAAGTTGCTTCTGACCGTAAAGCCGGGATGATGCCTTTTTGCGTAATCGGAAATGCCGTAACCGTTAACACGGGTGCCTGTGATGACATCAATGCACTCGCTGATTTTTGTGCGCAGGAAAAATTGTGGTTACACATCGACGGTGCTATTGGAGCGGTGCTGGCATTGTCAGAAAAATACCACCACTTAGTAAAAGGAATTGAACGTGCCGATTCCATCGCCTTCGATTTGCATAAATGGATGTATGTTCCTTATGAGGCAGGTTGTACGTTGGTACGAAGACGTGATCAGCATTACAAAGCTTTTTCCCTGCAAGCCGCATACCTGCAGCATGAAAAGCGCGGACTCTCTGCCGGGGATACCTGGTTCAGTGATTATGGAATTGAACTTTCACGCGGATTCAAAGCGCTGAAAATTTGGATGTCTTTGAAAGAGCATGGATATAAAAAATTCGGTCGAATGGTTACCCAGAATATCGAACAGGTTCAATACCTGAAGTCATTGGTGCTTGCGCAGCCTGAACTGGAGTTGACAGCCCCTTCTGCACTTAATATTCTGTGCTTCCGCTATATTGGAAATATAGAAGGCAATGAAACCTTAAATGCATTGAATAAAGAATTGCTTTTGCAGTTGCACGAGAGCGGT
Source organism: Bacteroidota bacterium (assembly GCA_039930605.1). GTDB lineage: Bacteria > Bacteroidota > Bacteroidia > AKYH767-A > 2013-40CM-41-45 > JAPLDB01. The sequence continues at coordinate 1,317 of JBDTTM010000219.1, read as the reverse complement.
GTGGCGCTTCCTTCCTATACTACCTTGCATGGAAAATATTCGTTGCGCGTGGCCAATACCAATCACAGAACAGTAAAGAAAGATTTCGAAATTTTAGTTGATGCTGTTTTGGAAATAGGGCGGAAGCTTGAAAAAATGAAACCAATTACCATCAGTTTCAACTGAAGTAATGATAGGACTGAAATAAAATGAAACAACTTCTGCAGGCAAAGACATTGAATCTCTTCATCACACTTTATTGCCCGAAAATTTTAAGTTTAATTATTGATCCCAAAATATTTGCAATTGCATTAACACTTAATGTTCTGCAATACTTAACAGTGTTGGGGTACTTTTATTTCCTGGCAATAGAGCTGAAGAATAAATTGAATCCGGAAATAAGCATCTCAAACAGGTTGTTTAATATCTGCCTGTTAATTGCTTTTGCATTGCTCTGCCTGAGGAATTTTATTTCTGATGTGCCGGATAAATTTCAAAATGATCCTGTCGTTTGGATGCCACTGTTAATCACTGTAATTTTTCTTCTATACATATATGCGCACCTGGGACAATTGTTAACCTCTGTGGAAAGGGATGAAAAAATAAGATTTGGGGATCATCTTTGGGAGTCATTATTGTTTTTAATTTTCGGTTTAGGAATTTGGGCACTCCAGCCACGTATCAGGAATATATTTACAGAGACAAAGGAAATTCAATCCTGAAAAAAATAACTGCGATGGGAAGAATTAAAGTTGACTTACACGATATTTACAACGACAGCAAAGCGATTGACAAAGCACTATTGGATGCTTTTGAGGAAGCCATTGATAAAAAAATCAAAGAAGTTGAAATCATTCCCGGGAAGGGAAGCGGACAACTCAGAAAAAAGGTAAATCGCTTTTTACAGCTCCCCCACATCAAACCATTGTATCATCGGGTAGTGAACGACAGCAAGAATTTTGGAAGACTGTTTGTGTATTTTAAATTTTAAACCGAGTGCCAATATATTTTTTGATACTTTAAAATTAATTATGCAAAATGAAATGTCCCCGATGTTGATTACTCATGCAACTGCAGGAAGTGTAATGTTGTTGAGTGGCCTAGTTGCTATCACTGCAAAGAAGGCAAACCGGTACCATCGCACTGCCGGAAAAATTTACCTCGTTGCCGCAACACTTGTATCAGTTACGGGCTTTATTATAGCAATTCAAAAAAGTAACCAGTTTTTAATCTAAAGAATTCCTCGCAGCTCTGCTGCGAGGTTTGTACTCGCCACGAATTACACGAATTAACACTAACTCCTTAGTGGAAATTCGTGATTTCTATGGATTAAGCAAG
>JBDTTM010000218.1:0-7348 GCA_039930605.1 Bacteroidota bacterium | reverse complement strand
AGCTGGAATCGAACCAGCGACACAAGGATTTTCAGTCCTTTGCTCTACCAACTGAGCTATATCACCTTATTTAAAAGATATTAAAATTCACCCTTTATTCATTTTCTCAGAGACTCTACTTCCCGTTATTCTTCAGGATGAGCGTGGTCATTCTAAAAAGGTTGGCAAAAGTAGAAATATTTTACACCTGCCAAACAAAATTTACCGCTACATATTGGCTCGCATTATTCAACCACTCCCAGGAAACCTAATGCTTTAACTTTCGTATTGATCGTAATAGATTGAATAACCAATGAATACCCAATTTGAACGTGTGCTCCTCGTTGATGACAACGACATTGATAACTTCATCAATGAGCGCATGATCACGACCTCCAATTTTTCGAAGCAGGTTACTGTAAAAAATTCCGCAGAGGTTGCGCTTGATTTCCTGCGAAGGAATTCTGATTCTGTTGATACCCTTCCCCAGGTTATTTTCCTGGATCTGAATATGCCTGTGATGGATGGCTTTGGTTTCCTCGTAGAATTTGAAAAGCTGCCAGATGTGATCAAAAATTTTTGCAAGGTGATTGTACTTTCATCTTCGATTTCTGCTGAAGACATCAACCGCGCTTCAACAAATCCTTTTGTTTCAAAATACCTGAACAAGCCGCTGAACGAAAAGTATCTGCAGGCTGTCAGCTTCTGATCTCCTCAGAATTAATTACGATAAATATTTCCCTACGATGGGCAACCTGCGGCCCTGTCCGAATGCTTTGGGTGAAACCCGGAGAATTGGCGGCGTCTGGTATCGCTTGTATTCATTCGTATTGACGAGTTTGAGCACGCGTGTTACCAATGCAGCATCATTTCCCATTTCAATCAATTCCTGTGGACCTTTTCGCTGCTCGATATATTGAAAAAGTATCGGGTCAAGGATATTGTATTCCGGGAGCGAGTCTGAATCTTTCTGCCCCGGCCTCAACTCGGCAGAAGGTGCTTTGGTGATAATTGCCCCAGGGATAATTTCTTTTTCACGATTGATGTTTTTAGACAATTCATATACCTCTGTCTTATACACATCCCCGATTACTGAAAGTCCACCACACATGTCGCCATACAACGTTCCATAACCAACAGCAATTTCACTTTTGTTAGAAGTGTTAAGCAATATATGACCGAACTTATTGGACAATGCCATGAGAAGCATTCCGCGGATACGAGCCTGGATATTTTCTTCTGCAATTCCTGACGCCATTCCTTCAAATTGTTTGCTCAGGGTCTGAATGTATTCTTCATAAATATGTTCAATCGGAATCAACTCATGCTTTAACCCCAGGTTCCTGATAAGTGCAAGAGAGTCTGTTACTGACTCCGCGGAGGAAAACTGAGAAGGCATCAATACAGGAAGGACGTTGTCTTTTCCCAGCGCCTCTGCTGCAAGGCACGTCACCAGTGCAGAATCAATCCCGCCCGATAAACCCAGGATCGCTTTTGTAAAATTCTGTTTGTGAAAATAATCCCTGATGCCTAAAACCAGTGCTGAATGAATCCTGTCAATCTTCGCCATAGGTTGCACAGCAGGCAGTTTGCTGAAAGGCATTTCGATAACCATGAAATCTTCTTCGAAAAATTTCATTTGGGTTGTTACCTCTCCATTTTCATTCATCGCCATCGATCCTCCATCAAATATTATTTCAGTTTGTGCACCTACATGGTTGAGGTATATCAATGGAAGCCGGTACTGCTTTGCATTCCGCGTGAGGATATTTTTTCTCTTTTCAGCATGGCTATAATCAAAAGGTGATGCGGCAATGTTGATCATCAACTCCGGCTTTTCTTTAATCAGCTCATCCATTGGTGAACTCACATACATAGGGTCGTCTTCTACATTCCACAAATCCTCACAGATCGTCAACGCAATTTTTTTCCCATTTACCTCAATGCAGTGAAAATTTTTGTTGGGCTCGAAATAACGGTATTCATCAAAAATGTCATAGTTGGGAAGCAACGCTTTGTGGATTACATCCGTAATTTTTCCACCGGCACATATAAAAGCAGAGTTGTAAAGGTTTTTCCCTTCCGGTTTGGGGTTTATGGTTGGGCACCCAACAATGGCAGTGATGTCCTTACAAACGGCTGCAATTTCTTCCGCAGCTTTTTTGCAACGATTGATGAAATCTCTGAACTCCAGGAAATCGCGCGGAGGATAACCGCTGATGCATAATTCTGAAAATACAACCAGGTCTGCCTTTTCCTTTTTTGCCCGCAGGATTGCTTCTTTAATTTTGAAAACATTTTTTTCAAAATCGCCGATGGTATAGTTTAACTGTGCAAGTGCAATCCTCATGGGTACGAATATCGAAAGATTGCGAATTTACTAATTACGAATTTACAAAGAGAATGGACGATTCGTACTTCGTACAACGCGGTCAGAACATGATTCCTGCTGTCAGCGCAAGAAAGTTGCTGGTGCCTTTTACTTTTTGACCATTGAATTGTGAGTCATCAAGTAAATCAAGGAATCCATTGTTAAATGTAATTCCCAACAATAATGAAGTGTTGCCACTGATGTTGTATTCCGCACCCGCGGCGATGATCATGCTTAGATTAAATTCGTTGATATCATCCCCGACATCCACCTTCGTTTTTGTTTTGCTGGATCCATTGTTGTTAGTAGTGATATCTGCTTTCGTGCGAATGGCTACGCCCGGCTCAAAACCAACCTGGAAAAAATAAGTCATGTAACCGATCTCATTTGTTCTCAACTTGAGTGTGATGGGAAGTTCAACAAACTGGAGGGTGTATTTTGTTGCTATAGTGGAATCCTGTCCCAGTAGATTTTTCAACCCTCTCAGCGTTTTCCCTCCTCTATATACGACCTCCAAACCCGTTGAGAATGCATAGCGTTGTGCGAAACCAAAATCAGTGATCAATCCATATCCGAATCCAAATGGCAATCCATCTGATTTTAAATCGACTCCTTCGGGAGCATCAATATTGAACCATGCCAGGGCAGGCTGTGCTTTTATTCCGAAGTGAAAATTGGATTTGTCTGTCTGGGCAAATGAAATAACGGTATAAAAAGCAAGGGTAATAATCAATAAGAACTTTTTCATATGTGGAGCTTGTTTGTAGAATTGTTGAATGTTGAACGGATACAGACAGATTGCCGGAAGTCTTTCTTCTAACTTTACCGCCCGATCGAAATAATTTCTGCAATGTTACGTCAATTTTCGAAGCGTATTCCGCTCATCTTCCATTTTGTTTTTTACATTTCACTGTTCATCGTTTCCTGTCATCCCGACAATAGAAGAGTAGATGTCTCCCAGGTCAATATAAATATTCATGCCGTCAGGTTTGAAAATGACCTCCTGGAAAACCTGGAGAATATACATTTGCTTCAACAAAAGTATGGCGGCTTTTTCGACCTCTATAATTACCAGTTGTTGCGTATGGGAACCCCGGATACATTGTTGCTTAAAACACGTCTCAGCGATTTTGTTCACGATCCTGATATCAGCAACGTATATGCAGACACGAAAAAAATGTACCTTGATATTGAGGAGGTCAACCAACAGCTGACTGATGCATTCCGACACTACAGATATTATTTTCCGGAAAAAATTATTCCAAGGGTTGTCACCTATATCTCCGGTTTTAGGTACGCCATTATTTGCGCCGACAGCATCCTGGGCATAGGCCTTGATATGTACCTCGGCAGTGAATCAAAATATTATCCATCACTGGAATTGCCCGGGTACAAGATCAGGAGAATGCGAAAGGAATACATCGCCGCTGATGCCATGCGGGGATGGGCACAGAGTGAATGGGGCCAGGATCCCAGCCAGACTGATTTGCTCAGCCAGATGATTTACCAGGGGAAAAATCAATATTTCCTTGACCTTATCATGCCGGAAGTTAACGACACTATTAAATTCGGCTTCTCACAAAAGCAGCTTGAATGGTGCACAGTAAGCGAGAAATCCATCTGGTCATTTATAATTGATCACAAACTGTTATTCTCCACGGAATCCAGCCAGATCGGGAAATACATCAATGACGGACCAACAACAAATGGTTTTCCGAAAGAATCGCCTGGTAATATCGGTGCATTGATCGGATACAAAATTGTGAAAGCATACATGGAAAAACATGCAGACATTTCGTTGGCACAACTCATGGCTGACAATGATTCGAAAAAAATATTCCGGGAATCGAACTACAAACCGGCGAAGTGAAGAAAGTTGGCAAAGAAGAAAAAAGTTGGCAATATGCAATTTGCAATGGGCATGAAAGAAACAGCCAACGGATTTATTTCTAATTTGTACATTCGTCACCCTTAAAGCGACAATCGTAATTCCCCCATTGGTAAATTCGTAGATTCGCAGTCTTTCGTTATTCGCACCACCGTTATTCGTAAATTCGTAGTCATTCGTTATTCGTACCTCATGAAGACATCAGAAATAAAATTCACCGTTACACTTGACGAAAACAAAGTGCCAGAATCCATCCAGTGGGAAGCATCGGACAGTGGCTTTGAAGGCAAACGTGATTGTAAAGCCACCATGCTAACAGTGTGGGATGGAAAAGAAAATACAACACTTCGCATCGACCTCTGGACAAAGGAAATGCTGGTTGATGACATGAAGCGGTTCTTTTATGAGAACATGATGACCATGGCTGAAACCTATAACAGGGCTACAAACGATGCACACATGACCCGCGAAATAAAAAAGTTTGCGGAGCAGTTTGCAAAAGAGACAGAGATTTTTAAGACTTCCTGATCCCGGTTTTTTCAATGACCAGTTTAGCTGTTGAGACCGGTGCTGTATTTCAACTAATTTTTCCCGATCAGGCAACTGTTTTTCCTTTAATTCATTGACTTTTCACGATTTTTTTCCTCTAAACGGAATTCTTTTTTCTGTATTACCTTTTTTGTATTATTGTTTACCCCTAACCTGAACAATATGAAAAAACTTTTTACACTTTGTCTTCTCATTTTATTGTTGCGGATCTACCCCTCTGCACAAATGCAAACTCCATCGGTAGCACATCATCCTGAAAAAGGAATTCTTCCTTTTAATGCTCCCTGCAAAGATTGTGAGGAGGATCTTGCAAAACGCACTGCTGATACGAGGGAGTTTTTTAAAATGGAGCATGGCAGCAAAACCATTTACATGCAGCGTTCACTTGGGGCAATGAATTTCAAAGATGACAATGTATACTGGCGGACGATTGATCCTGTATTGAAACAAGAAGGTGAATTTGTATTTGCAGCTAAACAACAACCTGCACCCGTTCTCATTGACCTTGGAAATAAATTTGCCTCCATTACAAATGCTGGCAAAGAATTCAGGTTCAATAAAAATTTATCACTCTCTCATGTGAGTGCCGGAGGAATTGTAACAAACCTGGGTGAAGGGAATTATAGCAACGTTTCAGAACTCGTCAATATTACCGAGACGACAGTCCTTGTTCACGAATTCTACCCGGGCATAGATTTGCAGATGATTTCTTCTTACGGACGAATTGAAACAAGCTTCATTCTCAAAAACAAATTACTTTATACGGAAGGGTGGATCACCTTGAATCAGCAACTGGAAATTCCCTCAGGACTTCAATCAGATCTTTCGCAATCTGCGCCCGTAGGGGGGGACCGGAGATCTGGAAGTGTCCTGATCAGCGACTTAAACAAAAAAAATTATTTTTATTTCAAAACGGCTCATGCTTATGATGCAAAAGAATCATATCAGAATTACATCGACATGTCTTTCTCTTTGCAATCAGATAAGCTCAGCTATTTTGTACCCGTCAGCTGGCTGAATGATCCGGCAACAATTTACCCTGTTGTGATTGATCCTTTTGTATCCGCAAGTGATTCGCTCCCGGAAGCTTCAATTGCCGGTTCGGGATATAGTGCAGTTTGCGATTCCTTTGGTTGCAGTTATTTCATCAATAATTTTAATGTTCCTGGTAATTGTGAGATAACAGATGTATCTACCTACTTTTCATATCTCGCTAACCTGCCTTGTATCCGTGATGATGGCGGGTTTAGCATTACAATGACCAATCCGCTTGGTGCGTCATGTACTTCAAGACACTATACCTGTCTCGGTGGAACACAAGGAGCTTGTTTCTTTTGGCCTGCGTTCTTATTGAATGGGCCATACCCTTTTTCCCCATGCCTGCTTCCTCCGCAATGTGCATCCTATTCACTGGACTTTGAAATGAAATTCAGAAGATGCGTGTTACCATTGGCTGGCTGTGATGCTACATGTGTCCTGGCAAATTCTCCATGGATCATGACCGTCACAGGAAGAACTGTTGAGATGACGAATGTTACATTGTCAAATACAATCTGTCAGGGTGGGTGTACCAATATCGCAGCATCCGCTGATTGGGGAGTTGAGCCCTATACATTTTTATGGACGCCTGGTAATATAGTCGGAGATGTGATAAGTGTTTGTCCCGCTAACACCACTTCTTACTTGGTTACGGTCAGCGACGCATGCGGAATTACAGATACAGGCAGTACCACCATTTCCGTTACCAACGGTCAAAGTCCGGGCTTCAGTATATTTCCGAACGACAGCGTTTGTGGAGGTACCCAACTTACTTTTTCTGCGAACAGCACAGACCCCGATAGTATCTTTAGTTGGATCATCAACTGCCAGACTATAGATACAATTGATAGTACAAAGATTGTCAGCTATGCTGCGCCGGCTGTGCCTTCCATCTGCACCGCCACCATGTTGTACCACGTAACAACAGGTAACAGCACTTGCGCGTTTACAACTATAGACACCTTTTATGTGATGACAGGATCTTCACCTTCTGTTTCTTTGAGTGGCCCGCCTGATTCAGTTTGCCAGGGTACGGTTTCAACGTATTATGCTTCTGCTAACTTCGGTGGTGCAGCGCCTGCACTCCAGTGGTACCTGAATGGCAGTGTGATCCCCGGTGCTGATTCATCAGTCTATGCGGGTGTGTTCTCGGATGGAGATGAACTTGTGATTTCCATGACCTCAACAGATTCATGTTCTTTGGGAGTTACCGTTTGGGATACAATTCAAGCATCTGTGGCCAGTTACATTATGCCCACTGTCGCTATTCATACAATCGTTGATACGATCTGTTCAGGCTACCTGGAAAACTTTACAATGTCTGCACACCATTTCGGAGTGAACCCGGTTTTTTTATGGTATCTCAATGGAGTTTTGGCGGATTCCGGCATTTCGTTCAGCACGATTGTAAATTATGGCGATGAAATTGTTGCAATGCTTATCTCAGGACTGGCTTGTCCCATCAGTGATACCGTTACAGATACTTCCTCTGTTATAGTTTTGCCATTGACAAGCCCAATAGT
>JBDTTM010000217.1:0-7376 GCA_039930605.1 Bacteroidota bacterium | reverse complement strand
AGTTACATTTCATGGTTTCATTCAGAGGAATGAATTGCCCCGGTATTTTGCCCAAAGCACCTGCTTCCTTTTCCAAACCGATTTTGATGTGTGGGGTTTGGTACTCAATGAAGCGATGGCAGCAGGAGTGGCAGTGCTTTCTTCTGTAAATGCAGCAGCGACCCACGACCTGGTTATTGATGGAGAAACCGGATTTGCAGTTGATTATAACAGGCAGGACGAGGTATTGGAAAAATTGAATTTGTTGTTGGATAGTTCTGATCTGGCGACCAGGATAGGACAAAACGCACAGCATTTTATAGAACATAAATCGCCTCTTACCGTTAGTGCAAAAGGGTTTGTAAACAGTGTAATTGAATTTTGAACCTGAACAAGCGTGATATTTGATAAAAATGCTCCATTTCTCAATAATAAAATGAAGAAGATGGGAGCTAAACAGAACTTGGAATGCCAGATCTTCGTAAGTCTTATTTTGTATTTTAAAGGAAAATGACGTTTAAAGAGTGGAGAGAGTGGTACAAGGAACTGCCATGGACTGTAAAGTGGTTTGTCATTCTTGTTTTACTCAGACCAATTATTGATAATTTTTATAAGCTGAAGGAGGTAAGCCCTTTTCTTTCGCCATTAAATATTGTTGGGGTGTTGACTCCATTCTTGATTTATTTCAGCATCGCATCGGGTAGCATGCCGAAAAAAAATAAATCTAAAGTTGTAAACCTGTTTTTTACTTTTGGTGTAATTGTAGTTTTTAACTGGATTCTACTGGACATCTTATATCCAACGATTACGATAATCGGTTTCTCGATTAAATCGATAACCCCTATTTTATTATTTTTTTATCTATTGTATGTGATCAGGTCATTGCGTGATTTAGAAGGCGTGATGACATCATTTCTCTATTCAGGAATTTATTTGTTAATCCTCATGTTATATGAGTTTATTTTCGGATCAATAAGCGGAGGTCACCTTACAGAGGGAAGAGGAGGCGGAGAACGGCTGGGAGGATTTTACAATGATATGATGAACTATGCGATTTACATCGTTGGAACATTGCTTATCGGTGGCTATTACTTTCTAAAGAATGTATATGCAAAAAAGAAATCTGGCCGTTACGTGCTTAAATTCGCAATCATGATGGCTATCAGTTTAATGGGCCTGATCGGCATTAAACACGTTTCTACCTGGGCTGTTTGCATTGCCCTGTTTACATTAATCGGCATCTTCAACTTTAGAAATTTTCAAGGTTTTTTTGTCATACTTTTTTTATCAATAATCATCTTTGCGATTTTCGGGAAGTCAATTTATGAAAGTCAGATCGAGCCGCTGGTCAACAAAGAGATCAATGTTGCCAACGGGGATTCTCAAATAGAAGGTGGGCTGAATGGAAGGGTCGGTAGATGGGAGAGGTATTTTGACGTATGGTTTAATGACATACCGATTTACAGCAAATTGATAGGGGTGCCAACTTCCGGGAGCCGTTTGGCGCCGGTAATGTGCGGTGGCGGAATGCATGCTGATTATGTGAGACTGCTTTTCACAACCGGAATAATAGGGCTGTTCATTTATCTCGCGTTTATGGCAATGGTCCTTTACCGGGGGATGGCTTTTAAAATTCCTGAGCGATTCCTGATTTTTGGATCTGTAATCGCGATGATGCTGCATTCAGTTTCAACAGTTCCGCTTGCTTATTCTGCTTACAACTACATATTATTTTCGATCATGAGCTATTCCATGCTGCCGTTGAAGAATGCATATCGCTCAATATCATGGAATAACTCCCGAAAGAATAGCAAACCACAAATGAGGGTAAACACTGAACCTGCTTTACCTACGGTTGCGAATTTATAACCTGCTTACAATTAATCTTCATCTGCAGAAGTACCTTCACAGTACAGGATAATTAAAACAACATGCAAAATAAATTATTTAAATCGATGGTCGAGTCAACCTGGCTCGAGTACCCGGCAAGGAGTATTTTAAAATCATTTACTTCAAATCCTTCCGTTGTTACCAACCAGTCCATCATAATGATTTTTATCCGGACCATTAAAGCCCAATCGAATTGCATTGATATCGGGGCTAGCAAAGGTTCTATTTTCAAACACATGATCAGGCTGGCCCCAAAGGGAACGCACTATGCCTTTGAACCTGTACCATACTCTTTTGCCGAACTGCAAAAAAAATTTTCTGGATTCAAAAATATTCACCTTAAACAAATGGCTTTGTCGAATGTAGATGGGATGACAAAATTCAATTTTGTGAAAAGTCATCCAGGATACAGCGGCATCCGATCAACAGGATTTCCGAAAAACAAAGAGACAGTGGAAATTGATGTGGAGTTGAGAAAACTGGATAGTGTGCTGCCCGCTGATTACCGCCCTGATGTAATCAAGATTGATGTGGAGGGAAATGAGTTGTTTGTGTTTGAAGGAGCATACGAAACACTTAAAAAAAATAATCCTGTTATTGTTTTTGAACACGACAAAGGCCTGTGTGATGCCTATGGTGTAGATTGTTCGCAGGTTTACGACATACTCGTTAAAAAATTAAATTACAAACTTTACAACCTGCAGTCTTTCACCGGTAACAGGCATCCCTTGAGTGAGGATGAATTGAAAAAGTGTTTTTATGAAGGCAGCGCGCACGATTATGTGGCTTGCAAATAAATTTAAAATTTCCATTTTTTTCTGAAGCCATCAACCACAGTCAGGTTGTGTTCAAAGCAAAAAGTGTGGGTGCCTCTCATGTTTTTGTTCCAGTTCGGTTCGATAAAATCAATCTCCTGTTCTTCGTACGCTTGTTCATTTAATGTAATTATTTCATTCATCCTGAATCCATATCCATAAGTGACAGAACAATCCTGGGAAGGCCGGTAGATTTTATTTTTATAGCGAATGATTTTACCGGCAGGACGGGCTCTCCGGACATCGCTTACAACAGGATTTTTTTCGTGCGGAATCCATGGACCGAAAGGTGAAGTACTGTGAAAGATAAACAATTCATCATTGCGGCTGATGCTGTTCCCATCGGCAATTCCGGTAAAAAGCCACCATTTATTATTATGATTGAACAAAGTCGGGTCCACTGCTTTCACATCTGAAAGGATGGTCTTGTGAAATTCCCATTGATGAGGAAATCCGGCGCATTTGTAAACTTCTATTGAATTTTTACTCTTTGTTTCAGGCATCATATACCAGGAGCCCTCGTATTCAAATACAAACGGGTACGAAAGATGATAACCGGTATCCAACACTTTTTTCGGTTGCTGATAATTCCCTTTTTCATCCATTTCAATTACTGAAATGTGCGCATCCTTGTGAGAATCCAGCTTCTCTTCTATGAAAATATAATACTTATTGTCTTTGAACACCAGGCAGGGATCAGCCCAGAAGCGATCTGATTGCGGATACAATTTTTTAAATTTCCGCATACTCTGTGTAACCTCACCGGTCCTGTTGAAAGCATACAGGAGAAACCATTGATTGCGTTTGAATAAATTTTGAATTCCTTTTGACAGCATTTTTCCGAAAAGCCGAAAGAAAAAATTCAACATTTGTAAATTCGTTGCACGCGTGTACAATGGCCGGTCGTAGAAATTAATGTCCCGGTAAAATTGTGTTCTCAACGACTCAAATCCATCGTGGTATAATTCTTTCAGCTTGCGTGTAAAAAATTTCCCTGACTTCCAATAGAGCGCATTCTTATTCAGGGCAACTGAATATTTATGTGTGGCCGCATACGATTTATATAACACCGTACCATTGTCCAGATCTTCTGTCAATACCTGGAGGATCGAGCCTGTGACAGGTTGGTTGAAGTAGATTTCCCAAAAGCCCGGAGGTCCGCCACGATTCACTTTATTGTCTCCATGGTGAAGAGACCATGTTCCATACCGGGCAGTTGTGAGAATTTCTCCTTTCAGAATGCTGAAGCCGAGACGGATCAAAACATCAGGATTGTGTTTTTTTATTTCTTCAATGTCTTTCCTGGGAAACCATTGTGACAATCCTTTTGCATCAGGAACCACTGTAATTGAATGAATCCCCGACAACAGCTCTTTTAAATCAAACGTTTTAAATGCATCTTGTTTTGCTTTGAATAACCGGCTGTCTAACCTGTCATACAGGTAGGAAAGAAGGTAATTAAACCGGGAGAAAAATTTATTTATGGTAAGTCTTTTAGGTTGCTTTTTCCGCTCATCACCATTGTAAATAACAAGAACTAATTCTGCATAATCGCTTTCTGAAATTTCCTTCAGCACTTCATAAGACCAGGCGCTGGTACTTGCCCGGTTGATCAGAATGCCAACACGAATTTTTTTTTGTGGATCCACCTTCAGTTTACAGATTGATGTCGCGCAAAAGTATTTATTTCCCTTGCAATAAGGCGGTCCGATAGGGAAGGGTAATGAACAATCTCATTTGCTCAGAACCCAGGAAAGAGGGCTTACTTTGCTAAAGGTTCGTGGATTTGAGAAAATTTTTCTGCTAAAATTTTAGTCAGGATACGTGCGCCCTTTTTATTGAGATGGGTTTCATCCAATGAATTTTCAACTGCATACAATTCCGGGTACTTGCGGCTATCGCAGATTTCAATTTTATGTTGAGCAGGTAAGTGGGCGTAAATCGGAAGAAGCTCTTCATATTGTTCCTTTTCTGAACGGGGAGTAATGAGGAATACCGGGTATATTCCTTTTGACATAAGCTGATCTGTCATCTGATTCAATCTTTCGAGGTAAACGGGGTTGTATTGATCCAGGAGTGCGGGTTGCTTTTCAAATTTTGTAAACTCATACTGGCTCCATTTTTTCCTGAGCGTTAGCCCATTTGTGTTTTTTAGAAACCTTGTTGTACGGTTGAGTACATTTTCTTCAGTACTTTTTTCCATCACGTCTTTCCCTGCCACGCCTTCCATGCCGCCAAACCCATCATAAGTATTTCCCAATTGTTTCATTTTCTCTTCCGTTATTTTTTTGGTAGCGGAAAAATCATTAAGGGTGGAAACATATCCCAGGTTGAGCAAATGAGAAATAAAACTCACGGAATTGGATGCTGTGGAAGCTGCTTTCACCAGGATAGAAGAATTACTATGCAATGTTGAATTGATTGTAAACCAGTAGTCATGCGGGTTATACCAATGTGTAACACGGGTTGTATTCAGGTTAGGGAAATCCACAAATTTTATTTTGGACAATTCAATAAATATATATTTCAGGTGAACGGAACTGTCGTTGGTGAGCTTGTCAATAAAATAGAACAACTCTGAGGCTGCAAGCCAGTTGACTCCATAATTAAATGACTTTATATGAAGTGAGGAATCAACCAGCGAATCAAATAAGTGGGGATCTATTTCACGCATCACCCTGCTGGAACCGGCAAAGAGCGTGTTGATTGAATCTGAATGGGTCTGCAGGTAGGTTGTCTTAAAATGAAGTGTTCCCGACGCAAAAGAGTAGGGGAGCGGGTTGAATCGTTTATACAACGCACTCAATCCAATGCTGGCAGTAAGCACAACTAAACAGAGAAACAGACATTTTATAAGCAGCTTTCCCATCTCAGAATTGAATATAAATGAAACTGCCTCCGCTGAAATCACCCAGGTTCAGAATTAGTAAAATTGCCAGGCAATAGATTGCCCATCTTACACGAACAGGTTTCGATGCGATAATTGCCCTCACACTTTCTTTGGACTGGTAGTATTGAATCACTTCCATGAGTACGATTGCGCCGATTGCAATCAAGAGATTGAAGGGATTCAATCCAAGAGCGAATGGTGAAACTGATTTTGAAAGATCAAAAAAATGAGTGAAAATATATCCTGCATCGCCCAATGAATTTGACCTGGCAAAAGTGAAACTCAGCACAGTAAATATAAATGTGATGATTTTGCATACCTGCATGCTTACCCGCGGACTAAATTTTTTCCAGAATTTTTTTCTCCACTTCACAGTATAAAGTTCATAGGCCAGCGCTATTCCATTTATAACTCCCCACAAAACAAATACCCATCCGACTCCATGCCATAGCCCACTGATAACAAATGTGAAGAAAATGGCGAGGACCATTCCTGTTTTTTTTAAATCTCTCCAGGTTAATGAAAGCGGATTGTATAAATACTCGTAAAGCCAGGTGGAGAATGAAATGTGCCAGCGCTTCCAGAAATCAGTAACGGAAGTTGCAGCAAATGGGCGGTTAAAATTTTTCATTAGCTTAAATCCCATTACCTCAGATGCACCCAATGCCATATCAGTATAACCTGAAAAATCTGCATACAACTGAACGGTATATAACAAGCCAGCCAGGATCAATGGCAGGCCGGTGTATTGATGTGGATCATTGTAAACAGTATTGACAAGAACTGAAAGCCGGTCAGCGATCACTACTTTTTTAAACAATCCCCATGCAATCAGTTTCAACGCATCCGTTACCCTTAAATAGTCGAACTTTTTTTCTTCATGGAGCTGTGGGATCAGGTTGCGCGGCCTTTCTACAGGTCCCTGGGCAATTTTTGGAAAGAAAAGAAAACAGGTTGCAAAGACATGAAACTTTTTTTCAGGTTGTTGAAGTTCATTGTAAACGTCAACGTTGTAACCGATGGCTTGTAACGTATAAAACGATATTCCAATCGGAATGATCAGATGGAGCAGGGGTACAGGATTGTGAAGGCCTGCCAGTTGCATTAAATCTGTTGCAGCGAGATTGAAGAAATTAAAATACTTGTAGACGAATAGCAAGCCGATGTTTCCAAGAATACTGAGCCAAAGCATCCGTTCCTTGTATCCCGACTTTGCAATCAATATTCCGGTCAGGTAGTTAAAGATGATAACCCCTGAAAGGATAACAAGTCCAATGGGAGAGAAAAAATAATAAAAGACAATGCTCGCAAACAATATCCACCACAGCCGCATTTTGCCGCTGATGGAAAAATAAATAAGCGTGAAAACAGTAAAGAATATTAAAAATGAAAACGAATTGAAAATCATCTTTGGCTTAAGCTCCCTGGAGTTTGGCGTCAATAGTTCTTACCATATCTCCCACATTTTTGAATCCAAGCATTTCCTTCAACTTGAACCGGATACTGAAATGCTTTTCCACCTCCCCGATCATGGCCGTATGATTAAGTGAATCCCATTCATCGATATCATCAGCAGTAGTTTCCATGGCAACATTGATATGCTCATTTTCAAAAACGCGCTTGAAGAGTGCAGTCACCTGTGCTAAAATTTCAGTTTGATCCATTGTTTATTTTGTCGAATGTATTTTTTTCAGAATTTTTTATCCATGATCAGCCGTGTATCTGATGGAAGCCATTTCAAAATAGTAGGGTCATCGCATTTTTTTTCGATTTTTAATTTGTAACCGATTTTCTCACATATA